>JAUPLE010000234.1 GCA_030837085.1 Acidobacteriota bacterium
GGTGATGCAAATCATCGAAGGCACTGACCAGGTCCTGCAAAAAGTCCTGGGAAAAAGTTTTTGCCAGAAATTTAGTAAAAGAGGATAAAGAGATGAAGATAGAAGCTGGAAAAAAAATAGCCTTTTTATTCCCCGGGGTTGGTTCTCAATATATCGGGATGAGTAAATCCCTTTATGATAGTTTCAAAATTTTTAAGGAGACCATCGAAGAAGCCGGGGATGTTCTTAAGATAGATTTGCCGGGAATGTGTTTTTCACCGGGAAAAAAGGAAGAATTGGATAAACTGGAAAATGCGCAGGCGATCCTGGCTGCGTTTAGTATGGCTTCTTATCGTGTTTATATGCAGGAAATAGGAATTCCTCCTCTCTTTTGTTTGGGGCATAGTCTTGGTGAATATTCGGCTTTATGCAGCGCCGGCGTAATGAAGTTTCCCGATACCTTGAAATTGGTAAGGGAAAGGGGCGCTGCCGTGAGTGAAACAGCGGCCGGCATCAATGGCACCATGATGTGGGTGATTAACCTGGAAGTTAAAGTAGTCGAAGAAGTGTGCGGAAGTGCGGACGCTTCAATAAAAGCGGAGGGGCAGGAGGTCTATATCTCTGCCTATGACTCGCCCACCCAGGCTTCGATATCCGGTCATACGGATGCGTTAATGAAAACTGCCCGGGTACTGGAACAAAAAGGGGCCATTGTGTACCCCCTTAAGTTGAGTGGTCCTTTTCATTGTCCTTTGATGAAAGGAGCCGCTGAAAAGATGAAAGGAATTCTCCAGCAGTACCAGTTCGAGACTCCCGCGTATACGGTCATTGCCAACCGGGATGCGCAGCCCTACAAAGACGCCGGGAGTGTTATCGATAACCTGTCGTTACAATTGATTTCCCCTATCCGCTGGCGCACTTCCATCGAATATTTATTGGAGCAGGGTGTGGATATTGCTATTGAAATGGGACCTAAGAATGTATTGAAGTTCTTGATGCAGAAGAATACCGATGCGATTCGCGTTTTCACCACGGATAATGACCGCGACCTGGAAGCGATCCGCAGCGAACTGCTGGTGCCTGAGGATGAGTATTTAAAGGTTATCGGCAGATGCCTGGGGGCAGCGGTAAGTACTAAAAACCGGAATGACAGCGAGGAAGAATATCAAGAAAGGGTAATTAAGCCTTATCGAAAAATCGAGTCATTCTACAATGACTGTGTGGCAAAAAATGGACGTCCCGGGAAAGAAGATGTAAAAGAAGCGGTTCAAACGCTGCTGGCAATACTGGAAGCTAAAAAAGTTCCGCTGAAAGAACATGGTTTTTGGGTTAACCGTGTCCTGGGAAACAAAATGTTAAATTTCTAATTTTGTAGGTCTACATATTATATCCAGGGATTTTCTATGAATCATTTAAACTTTACATTAGCATAGGTTGAAATCCCGGTGGTCAGCATGTTTAGGTATGCCACCATCCCTTCATTAGTGGAATATTTAAACCCGGCGATGAAAAAGACAAAAAACCTGCAATAACAATGCCTGACCGGACGGAAATCCTTGAGAAAGGCAAAATGGACTGGCTGCGGCGGCTTCTAAAAAGACAAGAACATATATAAAAAAATGGAAAAAGGACAAACATGTCTTGAAATTGCCGTTACCGGTATGGCCGGAAGATTCCCCGGGGCAAACAATATCCATGAATTCTGGAATAATGTAAAAGATGGTAAGGAGTCCATCTCCTTTTTTACCGATGAGGAATTGTTAGCAGACGGCCTTGACCCCGCTTTACTGGAACAACCTCATTACGTTAAAGCCAGCGGCATAATGGCAGGAATCGGGTACTTTGATGCCCCTTTCTTCGGCTATATATCGAAAGAAGCTGAAATCATGGATCCCCAGATACGAATTTTCCATGAATGTGTATGGACGGCATTAGAAGATGCTGCCTATATTCCCGAGTCATACGATGGTTTAATCGGGCTTTTTGCAGGCGCTACCCCCAATTCCAACTGGCAGGCACGCGTCGTATTATCCGGCAAAGGCAATGAAATAGGAGATTTTGCAGCCATCCAGTTGAGTCAAAAAGATTATTTAACATTGCGTATTTCCTATAAGCTGGATTTAAAAGGGCCCAGTTTTATAATATACACCGCCTGTTCCACATCGTTGGTGGCTATACACCTGGGATGCCAGTCCATATTGAACGGAGAATGTGACACTGCATTAGCCGGCGGCATTACCGCTATCCGTTTTCATAAAAGGGGTTATATATACCAGGAAGGGATGATCGGATCGCCGGACGGCCACTGTAGAGCTTTTGATGCTGGGAGCAAAGGATTTGCCGCTGGGGATGGCGTAGGTGTCGTCGTTTTGAAACGTCTCCAAGATGCCATTGCCGATAAAGATCATATTTATGCTGTAGTAAAAGGTTCTGCTATTAATAATGACGGGATCAGGAAGGCTGGTTTCACTGCACCCAGCGTGGAAGGCCAGGCCGAAGTTATTAAAATGGCTTTGCAAATGGCGGAAGTTGAACCTGAAAGCATCGGCTATGTCGAAACCCACGGCACGGCAACACCCCTGGGCGACCCCGTGGAAATCGAAGGTTTAAAAATAGCTTTTAATACCTCTAAAAAAGGCTTTTGCGCCATCGGCTCCTTAAAAACCAATATCGGGCACCTGGATTGCGCTTCCGGTGTGGCAGGATTTATAAAAACTGTGTTGATATTAAAATATTCCTGGATCCCTCCCAGTTTGTATTTCGAAATTCCCAACCCCGGCATCGATTTTATAAACAGCCCTTTCTATATAAATACCAAAACGACGGCCTGGACAAATGAACATTACCCGCTGCGGGCAGGTGTTAGTTCTTTTGGCCAGGGCGGCACCAATGCCCATATTATTTTGGAAAAATGGCCGGAAACACTTTCATCAAACACAGGAACTTACTATTATTTAATTATCTTTTCTGCCAAAACAGCGGTAGCGCTGGAGCAAATGACGAAAAATTTAATACTTTATCTTAAAAGTAATCACGGCGTCAACATCGCAGATGTCGCTTATACGCTGCTGGTAGGCAGGTCCAATTTCAAATATCGGAAAATGTTCGTATGCACCGGCATTGACGATGCAATTTCTATATTGTCAGGTGTTGTTCCCGGTAAAATTCACAGCAGTATCGTAGAAGAAGGAAGCGCACCGGAATGTCTCCCAGAATCTCCAGGGCACCTGTTTTCGCTTATCCAGGAATTACAGACGAGCCAGGATATACAGGTGAATTATCCCCAACTCTTTGATTTATGGGAAAAAATCGGACATTTATGGCTTAAAGGAATAACCATTAATTGGCAACATTTTTATACCGAAAAAGACCGAAATCGCATCTCCCTTCCATCGTATCCCTTTGAAAAGCATTATTATTGGATCGAAGCTGACTCTTCCAGGATAGTGATGGCTCAAGATATAAATAATCCCGGGACTGCACAACCGCAACTAGGAACAAAACCAAAAAAAGAAAAAAAATACCAACGCCCTGAATTAAGTACCCCATTTGTTGTCCCTGCAAATAAAATTGAAATAACCCTGGCCGGTATTTGGCAGAATTTTTTCGGTTTTGACCCAATCGGGATAAATGATAATTTCTTTGAATTGGGAGGAGACTCTCTTAAAATTATCATGCTGGTATCGATGATACAAGAGAGCTTAAATACGCGGATTCCAATACCGGTATTTTTCGATCGACCGACCATCAAAGAACTCTCCGAATATATCCAGGGTATTCCTGGGGATTCCCCATGTATTTCGTTGGCACCAATAGAAAAAAAAGAATATCATGAGCTATCTTCCGCACAAAAACGGATGTTTATTTTCCACCAGGTAAATGATAAAAGCCTGAGTTACAATACCCCGCTTGTATTTGGCTTAAACCTGGAGATCGATCCCGAAAAGCTAACTCAAGGTTTCCAACGTTTAATAAAAAGACATGAAACGTTAAGAACTTCATTTATCATGCTGCCGGATGGACCAGCCCAGGTGGTCCACGATGACGTACCGTTTAAAATTGAATATTTTGAAAAAAGTGGCGAAGGGAAAATAACAGAAATTGCAGCCAATTTTATCAGGCCCTTTGACTTGGCCACAGCACCATTGCTGCGCGTTGGTTTAGTAAAAATTAACGCGGCAAAATACATCTTGATAGTGGACATGTTCCATATCATATCGGATGCTTTCTCATTCGGCGTATTGGCAAATGATTTTATGGCATTGTATGGGGACCAGGATTTAGCGCCCATGGAAATCCAATACAAAGATTTCAGCCAGTGGCAAAAAGAACTCTATCGGTCCGGCGTACTGGAGAAACAAAAGGAATTCTGGCTGGGAAAATTTAAAGATGGAGATATACCACAACTAAATATACCGATTGATTTCCCCCGGCCGCAAGTTCGAAATATCGATAAGGGCGACCATATATCATTTAAATTGGATAGTGCCTTAAGGGAAAAAATTTATGTGGTGTTAAACCGGACTGAAACCACTTTGCCAATGATTATGTTTGCCGCCTACGTTGTATTATTATTTGTTTATACCAGGCAGGAAGATATTGTAGTGGGAATGCTCATCTCGGGAAGATCCCACAAAGATTTAATCAATATCATCGGCATGTTTGTCAACACATTACCTATAAGAAGTTTCCCTCAAGGGAATAAAACATTTGAAGATTTTTTAAAAGAACTAAAACAAATTATGCTGCATGCTTATGAAAACCAGGATTACCCATTCGATGAATTGGTCGTCGACCTGGGATTGCAAGGGAACAATAGTAAAAATCCTTTATTTGACGTCGTATTTGCCTATAATACCTTTGATAACCGGCGCACAAAAATAGCAAATGTAGAAGAAAGAGAAAACACTATCGCCGATAGAAAAATAGTACCCTATGAATCCCCGGTTAAGTTTGCAAAATTTGACCTATATCTCCAAGTGAATGATGTTTATGATACATTAAATATACTGCTGCGTTATTCCACGCAGATATTTAAACCGTTTACCATTGAAAAAATAAAAAAATATTATATCGAGATTCTCGAACAAGCAGTTGACAATATCGACATTTATTTAAGAGACATTGTCTTTTCCCATGATTTTATAATATCGAAAAAAAGGATTCAAGATGTTGATGATTTTAATATTTAAATAGGGTTGCCGGGATATAACAAATGACTGGAATTAACAATAGAAAAATTTTGTTAGCGGTTTTGCCTTATTGGGCGCCTGTGCTTCCCCCTGTTGGGCTGGCGCGGATAAAAAGTTTTCTCAAACCGTATGGATACAACATCAAAATCGTAGATTTCATCGTTAAAAATGAAGCCCTGGAATTTTACTACAACTATTTCGATGTTTTGAAAAGATGTATTCCCGAAGAAATAAGAGGCAATTTTAAAAATATCGGACATGATGTCTTGCGTAATCATATGATGGCCCATCTAAATTATACAGATGAAAAAGAATATATCGAATTGATAAAAATAGTTATTTATAAATCCTATTATGTGGAGGTGGCAGACTCATATATTCGAGAGTTAAACGATATTGTGGCCATTTATTATAAAATCCTCGCAGAATATTTCCTATTTTTATTGGAATTTGAAGCGCCGGATGTAGTCGGTATAACCGTTTACCGGGATACCATCGCCCCTTCGATGTTTGTATTAAAGTTAGTCAAAGAAAAATACCCGCATATTAAAACCATTATCGGCGGCGGGCTTTTTGCCGATTCCCATATTATCGGTTCAACTAATTTTGAAAAGCTTTTAGAAGTGACCCAGGATTATATCGACAAAATTATCGTGGGGGAGGGCGAGTTGTTATTCCTAAAATATTTAAGGGATGAATTACCCCCGGGACAGCGTGTTTATACACTGAAAAATATAAATGGTGAAGTGATCGATCTAAAGGGGGCAGCGCCACCGGATTTATCTGATTTAAATATCCGGAAATATTCCCATCTCCCGGCTACGGCATCGTTTAGTTGTAAATACAAATGCAGTTTTTGCAATGAAGTGCAATTCCGGGGCAAATACCGCAAACGGGATATTCGCGATACCGTAGCCGAAATGGAGGCATTATCCAATACCGTAGAGCTTAACAATGTTAATACCGGCCACCAATTATTTTTTATGACCGATTCTTTATTGAACCCGGTTATCTCCGAATTAGCCGATGAGTTATTGGCAAAGAAACTTTCGTTATATTACGATGGGTATTATAAAGTCGATGATGCGGCAGCGGATGCCAATAATACCTTATACTGGCGAAAAAGTGGTTTATACCGTGTTCGTCTTGGTGTTGAAAGCGGTTCGCAAAAAATATTAGACCTCATGCATAAAGGAATTACCGCAGCGCAGATCAGGGCCAATGTCATCAATTTTGCCTTAGCCGGCGTAAAAACCACGACTTATTGGGTCATCGGTCACCCCGGTGAAACCGAGGAAGATTTCCAGGCCACCCTGGACATAGTAGAAGAATTAAAAAATTCGATTTACCAGGCCGAATCTAACCCCTTCCTGTATCATTATTGTGGTCAAAATAGCTCTGACAAATGGCAGGAGAAACGAATGCTCTTATACCCGGAGAAAGCCAGGGATATGTTGGTTTTCGATTCCTGGACATTGGATATGGAACCGGTCAGGGAGGTGGCTTATGAACGCATGCACCGGTTCGTTGAGCACTGCCGCAAACTGGGCATACCGAATCCTTATTCTTTCAAAGAAATTTTTGATGCAGATAAACGCTGGCAAAAATCACAAAAGTTCGCGGTTCCATCTCTAGACCGGTTCGGAGAAACAGGGGATGCTATCCGCGAAAATTTAAAGAAACGAATAGCCCTCCACAATTCAAGGGTGGATGACGGAGATTTTAACCTTTAATCAAAAAAAATCGCTAAGTAATCGGTAATGTCAAAAGTTTTATGAAAGAAAATTAGCGCTCAAGGGTAGAGCGCAGGTTAGAAATAAGATAAGTTAATGTGTTCTTTGACAATTCAGTAAGCCGAGTTAATTAGCCCAAAAAGCTGCACAATTAGATATTCCCCCCTCCTGTCCCGCCAGTTCCCAAGGGGGGAAGCCTGGGGGCACCTCCCCCAGACCCCCACCTTTCCATCTCTCCTGTTAGATATCCAGGGATGGTGGGAATAACAGGATAGCCTGGTAACCTGATAGTCTGATAAACGGCTAAATGGGTAAATGGGATATTTGAAAGTCCAGAGCGGAAATTTAAAGTGCCACAGAAATCAACCAGACCCATCTAGCTTGAATGGTTTTCAGGCGTTCTAACTCTTCGATATGTATTGGTGTTTTATACCGGGGTGAGATATGCGGTCTCAAGAAACTGTAGTGAGTAACAAAAAGAGTAATTAGAGCCATAGCACCACTGAAAGAACGGTTCTTTCTCATATCAAGTGGGTAAGTCCATTTTTGAATAGCCCCGCTTCTGTTTATTGAATCCTGATGCCACACTTCCCGGCATATATATTGATCCTACCTGGCTATATTTTATACCCTATTGAGCTTATATCAATCCTTTGGGGATTAAAATCAATCCCTAAAGGTATGATATCATCCCTTTTTGCTATTATCTCAACCCTTCAGGGGGTGATATCGCTCCCAAAAGGTATGATGTCACCCCCTTTTACTATTATCTCACAGCTTCGGGGATCGATATCATCCCTTAAGAGGTTTAAAATCAACCCTTGTGGGGAGTGATATCAATCCTCAAAGGTTTGATATCAAAGCCTCAGGCATTGAGTTCACCCCTTTGAGGGATGATACCGATCCTTAAAGGATTAAAATTTCATCCCCTAAAGGGGTGAAATCAATCCTTTAGGGGATGATCTCACCCCTTCAGGGATTGGTATCACCTCTTAAAGGGTTGAAATAATAGTAAAAAGGGGTGATACTGGCCCTTAAGGGATTAAATAAATATCGTTGTGAATCGGTATGGATTCTCGAGGCATCGACGCACCACCAATAAAAGGCGTTACCCATACAAAGTAAGGAAGAACCACAATTTTAATATAGGTTTCATCGGCTACCGTTACCAGGATGTCATCTATATTATTGCCTTTTTGCGACATTTTGAGTACAGACTATACATATCAATTGACTACGTTTTTTGCCATCATTGAAATAGATGTATCGGTGGGGAGCCTGGCAGTGAGGGCAGAAGATTTGCGGGAGTACTTGAGCTTCCTTTGAACGGTAATTAACTGGCTTAAGAGGTTTGTTGTGCTTTTCCAGATATTCGTTGAGGATTATCTTGTAGCCTTTTTGAGTTTTTTTTTTGCGTCCGGAGGCTCAGTGAGTGGTTCGATAGGATCCGCTTGAAAATTCCTGTAATTAGGATGATCTTCTTTGAACGAGTCCCTAGGTTTTACTTCGGCATTGGGATTTTTAAGAATCGAAGTTAATTCAGCGATAATCCTTTCGATTTCTTCCCGACTGAATTTCCGGCAAATCCAAACAACAAATCTCGATACTTTAGACATACTCATGGGTCTGTTTCCTTCCTTGTTAAGGATTAACTATATAACAAAAAAAGGGGGGAGGCAAGGCCCTGTCAATAAAATATTGAATATAAAAAAGTTTACAACAATTTAGTATGTTAAAATTTGACAATACAAGCAATCCAATTAGGAGGAATTATGAATCAATATATAAACACAGGAATAAAAGAAGTATTGAAAGAATACCCGAACCTCGCACCATTACTGGCAGAATACGAGATCAATTGCTATAAATGCAATGGGAATTGTTTGTTTAAAGATATTTTCGAGGAACATAATCTTTCCATGAAGCAGGAAATGGAGCTTAACACTAAGATACATAAAATCCTCCCCTAAATTGGCAAAAAAAAGGAGATACATAGTGATGTATAGGGCATTAAGTGAGAAGTTTTTTGCCGGGAATCAATACAATAAAGAAAGAAACTATTGGCTCGATAAATTATCTGGTGAATTAGTAAAAACCGGGTTTCTCCCGGATTTCGTATGGGGGGGAACCAGTGCACCGAAAGGGGCAAGCCGGGAGATGGATGCGTTGATTTTTCAATTTAACCCGGTGCTATTCCAACGGTTATTGGAGATAATTAATAATTCCGATTCGAGGCTTCACATGCTCCTGGTGACCGGTTTAATCCTATTGCTATACAAATATACAGGGAACCTGGATATTGTTATCGGCACCCCCATCGATAAACAAGAAACCGAAGGTGAATTTATTAACACCATTCTTCCCCTGCGTAGTCATATCGATGAGCAATTGAGTGTTAAAGAATTTTTGAAACAAGTCAAAGAAGCGGTCATTGAGGCTGTCGAAAATCAAAATTATCCTATTGATACTTTACCTCATGAACTAGGTATAACCGTAAATGAAAGTGGCGATTTCCCTTTATTCGATACTGCCCTTTTACTCCGGAATATCCAAGATAAGAAATATATTGAACATTTAAATCTTAATATAATTTTTTCTTTTTTACGGACAGAAGAGTCGCTTGAAGGTATCGTTGAGTATAATACCGCTGCTTTTGAAAGGAAAACCGTCGAACGAATCGTCAATCATTTCCTTCGGGTGCTTCATGAAGCATTTTTCCATGTCGATTTAAAATTGCTGGATGTTACTGTATTGACCGAAGCTGAAAAAAAAGCGGCCGTTTACGAATTCAATAATACGACGGCTGATTATCCCCAGGATAAAATGATTCACCAATTGTTTGACGAACAGGTCACTCGCACCCCCAATAACATTGCTGTTCAGAATGCCTCGCAGCAGTGCCAACAATTGACATACCAGCAATTAAATCAAAAAGCCAACCAATTAGCCCATTTATTAAAAGAAAAAGGCATAGGCAATGATACCATAACGGCCATAATGCTCGAAAGTTCAATCGAAGTCCCACTGGCCATAATGGCCGTTTTAATAGCTGGGGGCGCTTATTTGCCGATGGGTTTCGAATATCCCGGAGAACGCATTGATTACATATTAAAGAACAGCCGGTCAAAATTATTGCTGACCCGAAAAACCCTGGCTGAAGGAAAAAATATTACCTCTCCCATTCTCTTCCTTGATGATGAGATCATTTATAATGGAAATATGGAGAACTTAGAACCGCTAAATAATGTCGAAAGCCTCGTATATATCATTTATACCTCAGGCACCACCGGTCAACCTAAAGGCGTGATGATTAAACACCAGGGATTGGTTAATTATACCTGGTGGGCCTCTCATATTTATGTCAACAATGAAAAATTAGATTTCCCCTTATATACCTCTATCTCCTTTGATTTAACCGTCACATCCATTTTTACCCCATTAGTCACGGGAAATACTATAATTATTTACGGCGGCGTAGACAAAAAACTTTATATCGAAGAAGTAATCGATGACAACCGGGTTGGTGTTGTAAAATTAACCCCTTCTCACTTGAAATTAATACGCTTCAAAACAGTAACAAATTCGTCGATAAAACGCTTTATCGTTGGCGGGGAAGAACTGGAAACCAGCCTGACCAGGGATATATATCATAATTTTGGCGGCAAAATAGAAATATATAATGAATATGGCCCAACCGAAACCGTTGTTGGGAGCATGATTTATAAATTCGATACGGGTTGTGATACCAGGTATTCGGTTCCAATCGGCAGGCCGGTGGCAAACACCCAGGTTTATATACTAAATAACCATTACCAGCCGGTCCCCATTGGTGTAGTAGGTGAACTTTACATCGGTGGCAGTGGACTGGCCCGTGGATATTTATATAATCCCGGCCTGACAGAAGAAAAATTTGTACCGAATCCTTTTATTCCAGGTCAGAAAATATACAAAACCGGCGATCTGGCGGCCCGGTTGGATGATGGGAATATTGAATATAAAGGCAGAATTGATCACCAGGTAAAAATAAGAGGGCACCGCGTTGAGACCGGCGAAATCGAAGCGAAAATAGTTGATTTCCAAAAAACAACCCGCGCAGGGCGTGAGCAAAAAGAAAACATCGTGGAAAAAATCGATTTAAAATCTTTACAATATTGTAAAACCTGCTTAATACCCGCCAATTATCCCGGTGGTATCAAATTTGACGAACAAGGCATATGTGAAATATGCCGGGAGTTCGAGACTTATAAAGACAAAGCCCTGGGCTATTTTAAAACTATTCCCGATTTCCATCAAGTCGTGGCCCGCGCCCAAAAAACAAAAAAAAGCAAATATGACTGTTTACTCCTATACAGCGGCGGTAAAGACAGTTCATATACCCTGCATCGGCTGGTTGATATGGGTTTAAAGGTACTGGCTTTCACTTTCGATAACGGATATATATCGGCAAAAGCATTCGAAAATATCGACCGTACCGTTAAATTGTTGAACGTCGATCACATCACATTGGATTCCCAGGCCATGAAAGAAATTTTTGTCGAAAGCTTATGGTCCGATTACAACGTCTGTAACGGCTGTTTTAAAGCCGTTAATACCCTGGGTACTAAAATTGCCCATGATCATCAAATTAACCTGGTCATATCCGGGTTGACCCGCGGGCAAATTTTCGATATCAAACTCCAGGGGCTTTTTAAACTGGGCGTCTTCGAAGAAGAAACCATCGAGGAAAGGCTAAATCTATTCCGGAAAAATTATCATTCCATGACTCACCGGACGTCCCGGCTGATCGGTGTCGAAATTACCGATGAAACCCTGGACAACACTTATTTCGTGGATTATTTCCGTTATGATAGTATCTCCACCGACGTCATATTCGAATATTTGAAAGAAAAAGACCGGGGCTGGGTACGCCCAACTGATACCGGCGCTTCATCTTCAAACTGTATAATCAATGATATCGGTATTTATGTCCATTTAAAAGATAAAGGTTGTCATTTTTATGCGCCCCAATTGAGTTGGGACTGCCGGTTGGGAACCCTTACCCGTGAAGAAGGCCTGGAAGAAATGTGGGGATATCAAGTCGATTATCCCATGACCCGCCGGGTGCTGGATGAAATCGGTTATTACAGTGCGTTTACCGGTGCCGTCGTCACTGAAGTGAAAGATGACCGGGGCGAGAAAGTCCTTTGTGCCTATATCCTTGCCGATAAAGAGTTAGATATTCCAGAATTAAGGAACCAACTTGCCCGGGAATTACCGGACTTTATGATTCCTACTTATTTCACCAGGATAGACAGGATACCCTTAACCTCCAGTGGAAAAATTGATCGTAACGCGCTGCCCAAACCCGAATTAACTTTTAAAGAAGAGTATGCCGCCCCCCACAATCCGGTGGAAGAAAAATTGGTGGATGTTTGGTCTGAATTATTGGGTATCAAAAGAGAAAAAATCAGTATCGATGTCAACTTTTTTGAAGTGGGTGGTCATTCCCTGCGCGCCACGTTCCTGGCTGCATCGATAAATAAAGAGTTTAACGTAAAAATCCCACTGGTAAAAATATTCGAAGCCCCCACCATCAGGGGGCTGGCCCAATATGTCATGGAAGAAGCCGAAGAGCAAACGTTCATTTCTATCACCCCGGCTGAATTAAAAGATTATTATCCGTTATCCTCTGCTCAAACCCGTCTCTACATCCTCCAACAAATGGATTTGAGATCAACTGCTTATAATGTAAATCTGGCAGTCCAATTGAAAGGAGACCTGGACGAAAAACAATTGAAAAATGCATTTAAAGAATTAGTCAGACGACATGAAATACTCAGGACTTCTTTTGCAATGATAAATGGTAAACCTGGGCAGAGAATACAACCGACATCGGCAATGGCATTTGCCGTTGAACATTTCGAAATTCTTTCGCTGAATGACGATGTGATAGAGGATTTTTTCACGAGTTTTATAAGGCCATTCGATTTGACACAGGCGCCTTTGATCAGGGTTGGATTGGTGAAATTTGAACCCCAGGCATATTTATTGATAGTAGATATGCATCATATCATTACGGACGGCATTTCACACAGCGTATTGATCAATGATTTCATTGCTCTGTATAATGGCGTGCAATTATCTCCCTTGCTGCTGCAATACAAAGATTATTCCGAATGGCGGCAAAGTGGCCCGGTGAAAAATATCCTCCACTGGCAGGAGGAATACTGGTTATCGCAATATGCCGGTGAAATACCGGTATTGAATTTGCCTTACGATTATCCCCGCCCCCCGGTCAAAAGTTTTGAGGGAAATAAAGTGGGCTTTCATCTAAGTCCGGCCGAAACATCCGCATTAAACGGCATTGGCTTTTCCGTGGGCGCCACTTTATTCATGACGTTATTGGCCGGTTGTTATATATTTTTAGCAAAAATAAGTAATGAAGAAGATATTGTCGTTGGGACACCCATTTCAGGTCGCAAACATGTCGATTTACAAAAGACGATCGGCATATTTGTCAATACGCTTGCCCTGCGCGGCCATCCTTCGGGTGAAAAAAATTTCCATAATTTTCTCTGTGAAATTAAAGAAATAACCCTTACTGCCTTCAGCAACCAGGATTATCCTTTTGAAGACCTGGTGGATAAAGTATCGGCCGAAAAAGATATGAGTCGAAATCCGTTGTTCGATGTGATGTTTATATTACAAAACTTCTTTAATCCTTCCGGGAATAATACCCCAAAAGAAATGGGGGGGATCCAGGTAAAACCTTATGGGTATGCAAACAAAACAGCAAAATTTGATTTGACCGTCTGGGCTGTTGAAACCGGTGAAAATTTGTCTTTTAGTTTTGAATATTGCACGCGGCTATTTCAAGCAGAAACAGCCAGGAAATTTATTCAATATTTCAAGAATGTCCTCACGTCTATAATTGAACACCCGGGGCGGAAAATAGCGGAAATAGACATAATGACGGAAGAGGAGCAGCGCTGGATATTATATGACTTTAACAATACACACGATACATTCGTGGAATATATGCAGGCTCAAACCGTTCAACAATTGTTCATGGAACAGACCGGGAAAACACCGGACCGTATTGCCCTTACTGGTTCGAGTATAGAGACGCTGCGCGCAATGTCTCTGCAACAAATAACCTATCACCAATTAAACAAGCAATCTGATCGATTAGCCGGGTTGTTGATGAAGAAAGGCATCATACCGGACACAATTGTGGCAATAATGATAGAGGGCTCAGTGGAAATGATTATCAGTATCATGGGCATATTAAAATCCGGTGCCGCTTATTTGCCCATTGACCCCGAGTATCCGCAAGAAAGAATAAATTACATGTTGAATGACAGCCGTGCTAAATTGTTGGCTGTCGCCAATGGTTTACAAAAAGAGAAGGTTAGAAGGTGGGAAGGTGAGAAGGTATTTTTAGAAGAAATTTACAAGTCTTCAAAAATTTCCTGTTACCCTATTACCTTCTTACCCTCATGCCTTCTAAATCCTTCAAATCTCGTCTATGTCATATATACTTCTGGTTCGACGGGCAAGCCCAAGGGGGTACTACTGGAGCACCGGAGTCTTATTAATCTCATTCGCCATCAATATAGGCATACCAATATTGATTTTGAGCGAGTATTGCAATTTGCCAGCATTAGTTTTGATGTTTCGGCGCAGGAGATATTTTCAACGTTTCTTTCAGGGGGGCAGCTCTACCTTGTGAATAAAGAAACCCGCACCGATATACCGCGGTTATTTGGGCTTATAGAAAGGAATCGCATAAGGACTGTTTTCTTACCGGTTTCTTTTTTGAAAATGGTTTTCAGCGAAGAGGAATATATCAAACTTATACCGCCGTGTATTGCTCATATTGCTGCAGCAGGGGAGCAGTTGATAATAAATAATAATTTTAAAAAATTTTTAAAAAAGGGTAAGGTTTACCTGCATAATCATTATGGCCCGACGGAGACGCATGTGGTGACGACATTGACCATGGATCCGGACGGCGATATTGCTGAATTACCCTCGATAGGTAAACCGGTAATGAATACTAAGGTATATATCGTGGACAGGTGGAGAAATTTGCTGCCGGTCGGTACGGCAGGTGAGTTACTGATCGGAGGAGTGCAGGTTGGCAGGGGATATTTAAATAGGCCGGAATTAACGAAAGATCGATTTGAACTGCTGATGCCGCTAATAAAAGAAAAAAATAAAAGTTTTGCGGGGGGCAAGGGGGAGCTTTTTCAAAAGCTCCCCCTTGGAATCTACAGGACTGGTGATCTAGTGCGGTGGGTGCCGGACCCCATGGCGCGGGGGACCTATATAATCGAATTCCTTGGGCGAATCGATCAACAAGTAAAGATCAGGGGATTCCGGGTTGAACCGGGGGAAATAGAAAAACGGTTATTGAATTACCCGGGGGTAAAAGAAGTGGTGGTGGTGGCGTTAGGGAGGGAAAGTAGGGATAGCTATTTATGTGCTTATGTTGTTTCCGAAGATGAAAAAGTGGTTACGGAATCAAGGGAATTCCTGGCAAAGGAATTCCCTGATTATTTGATCCCTTCTTATTTTGTGCGGCTTGAGAAAATACCGTTAACCCCCAATGGAAAGTTAGACCGGAAAGCATTGCCGAAACCGGAATTGAAACTCGTCGAAAGTTACATTGCACCCAGGGATGAGATTGAAAAGAAGTTGGCAGTGTTATGGTCTGAGGTGCTTGGAGTAACCTCTATTGGAATTGATGACAATTTCTTTCGGTTAGGAGGCCATTCGTTAAAAGCAACGATATTAATTTCAAAAATCCACAAGGAATTTGACGCAAGTATTCCATTGTCAAAAATTTTCATAACTCCCACCATCCGGGATTTAGCAAACTATATTAAATTATCTGTCAAGAATAAGTATGTTTCCATAGAGCCCGTTGAAAAGAAAGAATATTATGCATTGTCTTCTTCCCAGAAAAGATTATATGTATTATACCAGATGGGTCTACGGGGGATCGAATATAATCTTCCTTTTTTCGCAATACTGGAAGGAGAGATTGATAAAAATAAATTTGAAAATACATTCGGGCTGCTAATTAGCAGGCACGAAAGCCTGAGAACGACGTTTCATATGATAAACGATGATCCGGTGCAGAAGATTCATGATGAAATTGGATTTGCCATCGACTATAAATACTCGTCCACAGATTACACTAATTCCACATCTGATTTCGTTAGATATTTTGACTTAGCACAGGCACCTCTAATTCGAGTTGCTTTAGCGAAATCGGGGGTGGAGAAACACCTGTTGATGGTAGATATGCATCATATTATTGCGGACGGAACTTCCATGGATATCCTGGTGAAAGACTTCATGGCCTTGTATCAAGGTGAGGGATTGCCGGAACTTCGGTTACAGTACAAAGATTTTTCAGGATGGCAAAATAACGAAAAGCGGGGAGCATCGCTGAAGCAGCAGGGGGAATATTGGCTAAACGAATTTGCAGGAGAGATAACAGTATTGGAACTCCCGATCGATTATCTAAGACCGGCGGTTCAAATTTTTGAAGGAAATCGAATTTCTTTTGAAATAGAGAAAGAGGCTGCAGTGGTTTTAAAGGCATTGACTTTAAAGACGGGAGCCACGATGTATATGGTCTTGTTGTCATTATACACCGTGTTTTTATCCAAAGTAACCAATCAAGAAGATATTATTATTGGTTCTCCAATAGCCGGGCGTCGGCATGCAGATTTGGAAAACATTATCGGAATTTTTGTCAATACATTGGCATTGAGAAATTATCCGTCAAGAGAAAAGAAATTTACCGATTTCCTGGCAGAAGTAAAGGGAAAAGTCTTAAAAGCTTTTGAAAATCAGGACTACCAGTACGAAGACCTGGTAGAACGAGTTGTTATTGGTAGAGATACAAGTCGGAACCCACTTTTTGATACCATGTTTGTACTGCAAAATATGGAAATTGCAGATTTAAATATTCTCGACTTGAAACTATCTCCCTATCCATACAAAAATAAAACGGCGAAATTCGATATTTCCTTAACCGCTGTTGAAGCGAAAGAAAAATTGTTTTTTAACTTTGAATATAGTACGAAATTATTTAAAGAAGAAACCATCAAACGGTTTATCGCTTATTTTAAGAATATTGTAAACGGTGTAATTTTAGACAAAGATAGGAAAATTTCCGATTTTGAAATCATTATGGAAGAAGAAAAGAAGCGGATATTATTTGAATTTAATGATACAGCAGCCGAGTACCCGAAAGATAAAACGATTCATCAATTATTTGCAGAGCAAGTGTCAGTGGCGCCTGACCGTATTGCCCTGGTAGGGGCAGATTCTCAAATTTGCCCTATCACTCTATCCTACAATGAATTAAACAAGCAATCCAGCCTATTGGCCGGGTTATTAATCGAAAAAGGCCTCCTTCCGGACAATATCGTGGGTATTATTATGGAACGTTCAGTTCAAATGATTACCGGCATAATGGGTATATTAAAGGCTGGTGGCGCTTATTTACCCATTGACGCTGAATACCCGCCGGAAAGAATCGATTATATGTTGAAAGATAGTAGAGTTAAATTGTTGGTTGCATTTCACAATCGAGAAGATGAAAGGGTGAGAAGGTGGGAAGGTGAGACAAATTTTGAAATTGTTTTTTTAGATTCGTTTTTTTCTTCTTTTTTACAAACTTCTTATCTTCCTAACTTACCAACTTCCTATCCTTTCAGTCTTGCTTACATCATTTACACATCCGGTTCCATGGGAAAACCAAAAGGTGTGATGGTAGAGCATCGTTCATTGGTTAATTTGTGCTTGTGGCATAATACTTTTTATTCGAATACTTCTCGTGACCGGACGACAACGTATGCCGGGTTTGGTTTTGATGCGTCGGTATGGGAAATTTTTCCGTATCTCATTATTGGGGCATCCCTTTACATAGTGCCTGGGCAAATAATGTTGGATATCCCCGAGTTAAACAATTATTATGAACGGAATCATATTACAATCGGTTTTTTGCCTACACAGGTATGTGAGCAATTTATGACATTAGGCAATAAATCGTTGCGAGTATTATTGACGGGGGGAGACAAATTAAAAAATTTTACGAAGCAAAATTATCGATTGTATAATAATTACGGTCCCACAGAAAATACGGTAGTGACAACCAGCTTTTGGGTAACGGAGGAAGCGGGTAATATTCCTATTGGTAAGCCGATTGCCAATGACCAGGTCTATATATTGAATAGAGATAATCATTTTCAGCCTGCGAACATTACTGGCGAGCTGTGTATCGGCGGCGAAGGATTGGCTCGAGGTTATTTGAATCGACCTGAATTAACCGCGGAAAAATTCATCGATTTTTATCATTCATCATTCATATTAAATGGGCGCCCCCACCGGGGACTTCATCAGTCAAAGTTATATATAACGGGCGATTTGGCGCGCTGGCTTCCAGATGGTAATATTGAATTTTTAGGCCGCATCGATCAGCAGGTAAAAATTAGGGGCTTTCGTATCGAATTGGGAGAAATCGAATCTCGCTTAATGAAACATCCTGACATAAAAGAAGCTGTAGTGCTGGCGCAAGCAGAGGAGAATGGGGATAAATATTTAAGCGCCTATATTGTTTCCCACAATGAATCGGTTATACTGGGATTACGAGAATACCTGGCGAAAGAATTGCCCGATTATATGATACCGTCATATTTTGTGCAGCTTGAAAAAATACCATTAACACCCAATGGGAAATTAGACCGTAAAGCATTACCTGGAAGGGATTTGCAAGTCGGTAATGGTTATATCGCCCCCAGGAATGATATTGAAAATAAATTGGTAAAGTTGTGGGCAGAGATTTTAGGCAGAGACGCATCCCGTGTATTGCAATTGCAAGCATCGATCGGTATCGACGATAATTTCTTCCAATTGGGAGGGCATTCGTTAAAAGCAACAATTCTCGTATCAAAGATACATAAAGAATTTGATATTAAAGTCCCATTGATGCAAATATTTAAAACGCCGCAAATCAGGGAACTGGCTAAATATATAAAAGAAGAAAATAAAGAGTTGCATATAGCCATAGAACCTGCGGAAGATAAAGAATATTATGAGTTATCCCCTGCCCAAAAAAGATTGTATATTTTGCAGCAAATGATCATAGATAATACCGGTTATAACATGCCCATTGCCTTGCCGCTTGAGGAAAGCATTGCCAAAGAAAAATTGGAATCCGTATTTAAACAGTTGATTGGAAGACATGAGAGCTTAAGAACATCATTTATAACAGTAAACGAAATACCGGTTCAAAGAATACACCGGGAGGTTGATTTTTTCATCGGTAGTTATAGTTATGAATTTGGTGAGGAAAAGGATATCAATTCCCTTATTTTGGGCTTTACAAAGCCTTTTCGTTTAGACATGGCGCCTCTTCTAAGAGTGAATTTGATCTCCATGGGTATATCCCCCCGGGTTCGCCTGTTTCTTTTCATAGATATGCACCATATTATAACTGATGGAACATCGCAGGGCATATTGGGGAAAGAATGCCGGGCGTTACTTGCAGGAGAAGTTCTGCAACCTTTGCGTCTTCGTCTCCAATACAAAGATTATTCGGAATGGTATAACAACATACTGGGGCCTAAAGGGAATGTGATAAGCCAACAGGAACCCTATTGGCTAAAAGAATTTTCCGATGAAATCCCGGTCCTTAATCTTCCAGTTGATTATCCCCGGCCTTCTACCCAGAGTTTTGAAGGAAATACGGTACGTTTTAGTTTTAATGTAGAAGAAACGAGTATTTTACGAAGAATCATAAAAGAGTATGAAATTACCCTATATATGGGGTTATTGACAATATTCAATATATTATTGGCAAAACTCAGCGGCCAGGAAGATATTATTATCGGGACGCCCATTGCCGCCCGGCGTCACAGTGACCTGGCCAATGTTATCGGCATGCTGGTCAATACCCTGGCCATGAGGAATTTCCCTTCGGGAGAAAAATCACTTAAAGAGTTTTTCAAAGAATTACGGACGCGGACATTGGATGCTTATGAGAACCAGGAATATCCTTTCGAAGTATTGGTGGATAAAATAACGGTGGAACGAGATACGAGTCGGAACCCGGTATTTGATGTCATGTTTAACTTTTTGAACCAGGCCGATTACAAAGAGAATGCTTCCAAACAACCTGAGCAAGGACCATACCGCCACATAAAAGGGACTTCTAAATTCGATATGAATTTGACGGCCGTGGAAATTGAGGAAAGAATTTTTTTTGCATTGGAATATAGTACGTGCTTATTTAAACCGGAGACAATCGAACGGATAATCGGATATTATAAAAATATATTGAATGTTTTGTCACGAGATACGGATTTAAAAATAGCAGAAATAGAGATAATGGGCGAGGAAGAAAAGAAAGAGATATTAAGATTATCCAGTGGCGTTGAATGGCCTTCTCAAGACGAAACCATCCATGGGTTGTTTGCAGAGCAGGTGCGGAGAACGCCGGATAATATTGCCCTTGTGGGTACGTGTCTTTTTGATCATCTCCTATCAAACAATAACCAAACCGATGTAACATATCTGACCTACAGCGAATTAGATGAGCAATCCAATCGAGTTGCGTACCGCCTAAGACAGAAAGGAGTCGGTCTGGAAAGCGTTGTCGGATTAATGGTAGAACGATCTGTGGAAATGATAATTGGGATACTAGGAATACTGAAAGCCGGAGGGGCCTATTTACCGATCAATTCGGAGTACCCGGTAGAGCGAAAAAAATACATGATCGAGGATGGGGAAGTTCGGTGGTTGTTAGTAAACCATGATATCGAAGACATCGATGAGGAAATTATCAACCGTTTAGAAGTAATAGACCTCAGAAAAGAAGAGATTGGTGTAAAGGAAAACGTTTGCCCCGAATATACCGGCAGTGGTTCTAACCTGGTATATGTGATATATACATCCGGTTCAACGGGTAAACCCAAAGGCGTGATGCTGGAGCACCGTAATTTAGTTAATCTATTCAAGTATCAATTTAAATATACCAATATCGATTGCAGTCGAATTTTACAATTTTCGACGATCGGTTTTGACGCTTCCTTTCATGAGATATTTTCGGTATTTTTATCCGGCGGTCGGCTTTACCTGGTAAATAAAGAAACCCGGACCGATGTATTGGAGTTATTCAAGTTAATTGAAAGAAATGAGATAAAAACGGTATTTTTGCCTATTTCTTTTTTGAAAGTGATTTTTAAAGAGGAAGAATATATAAAAAATATACCCTCGGGGATTCGCCATATTCAGACAGCCGGAGAGCAGGTTGTCATCGGTACAAATTTTAAAAATTATTTAAAAGAACGGAAGGTTTACCTGCACAATCATTATGGGCCATCGGAAACGCATGTGGTAACGACATTGACCATAGACCCGATTGGAGATATTGCCGAATTACCGCCGATAGGTAGACCGGTAATGAATACGGTAATCTATATTGTTGATAAATCCGGCCATCTATTACCCCGTGGAGCTGCGGGAGAAATCCAGATCGGCGGATTGCAAATCGGCCGGGGATATTTAAATAACCCTGAATTAACCGCGAAAAAATTCATCGATTTTCATCATTCATCATTCATATTAAATGGGCGTCCCCACCGGGGACTTCATTATTCAAAGTTATATAGAACTGGCGATTTGGCGCGCTGGCTTCCAGATGGTAATATCGAATTTCTGGGACGTATCGATTTCCAGGTAAAGATTAGGGGGTTCCGTATAGAATTGGGGGAAATCGAAAATCGCTTAACGAAACATCCAGACATAAAAGAGGTAGTGGTATTGGTGCAAGAAGAAAGTGGCGATAAATATTTATGCGCCTATATTTTTCCTAATAGTGAACTGGATATATCGGAATTGCGGAAATACCTGGCGAAGGAGTTGCCGGATTATATGATACCGTCGTTTTTTATCCAGTTAGAGAAAATTCCTTTAACCCCAAATGGGAAAATAGACCGCAAATCATTACCGAGACCGGAATTGAAAGTTGGAGAAGGTTATAATGCACCGAGGAATAAGATTGAAAAGGAATTGGTTGAGATATGGTCCGATATTCTGGGCTTGGACGATTTGCATATGGCGCAATTGAAAACATCAATCGGCATCGATGATAATTTTTTCCAACTAGGAGGTCATTCATTAAAAGCGACTATTTTAATTTCAAAAATAAATAAAGAACTAAATGTAAAAGTACCATTAGTTGATATATTTAAAAATCCAACCATTAGGGAATTGGCAACATATATAAAAGGGATGGCCTCAGATATCTATATCTTTTTGGAGCCTGCTGAGGAGAGAGAATATTATGCTCTATCTTCAGCCCAAAAACGTTTGTATTTCCTTCAGCATTTTGATCTAAATGGCGTAAGCTATAACATGCCGATGATAATTCCTCTTGCTAAAGGAATAGAAAAAGATAAACTTGAATTAGCATTAAGACGATTAATAGACCGGCATGAAAGTCTGAGAACATCCTTTGAAAAAGTTAATAATGAAGTAGTTCAAAGAATTCACAAATCCGAAAATATTAAGTTTTCTTTTGATTATTATGAAGCAGGAAAAATAGGGGTGGAAGAGATAATAAAAAATTATATCAGATCTTTTGATTTAAGTCAGGCACCTTTAATTCGGTCAGGTTTAATTGCACTTCCTGATGAAAATTATTTCTGGATGTTGGATGTTCATCACATCGTCGCGGATGGCACATCGCAAACGATACTTAAGGAAGATTTTATGGCCGCGTACAACGATAAAGAATTAAAGCCTTTACACATCCAATATAAAGACTTTTCTCAATGGCAAAATCAATTATTTGCCGACGGCCTCATAAAAAAACAGGAAGACTACTGGTTGCAAATGTATATGGGAGACATAATCCGGCTTAACTTACATAGCGACTATAAAAGGCCTGGAGTATTTACCTTTGAAGGTGATCATCGGACGTTCAAACTTGAAAGTGATTATGCCCTTAAATTTAAAACCCTGGGGGCAAGATATGGCGCGACATTATATATGAATATGTTGGCGGCTTTGAATGTGCTTTTTTATAAGTATACTGGGCAGACCGATATTATTATTGGAAGTGGCATTGCCGGTAGGCAGCACGCTGATATCCAGAACGTAGTAGGCATGTTTGTTAATACCCTGGCCATGAGAAATTATCCCAATGCAGAAAAACATTATGATGAGTTTTTACAAGAAGTGATCGGCTGTAGTATCAAAGCTTTTGAAAATCAGGATGTCCAATTCGAAGAATTAGTTGAAAAATTGAATCTGGAAAGAGATTCATCAAGAAACCCACTTTTTGATATTTCCATGCTGGTCCAAAATTTCAGGCAGGCAAAAGGTAGACTCTCATTGAAAATATTAAATGAGAATTATCAAGGTAACCTGTACAAAAATAAAACCACTAAATTCGATTTGACCTTTTTTATTACAGAATCCGAAGATGATGAAATATATATCACTCTGGAGTACTATACTGCTATATTTAAAAAAGAAACTATCAAGCGGATAATGGAGCATTTTAAAAATGTCATTCAAGTCGTAATAAACAATTCTTCTATGGCTCTAAAAGATATCGATATCATTTCTGAAAAAGAGAAGGGGTTGATACTCTATGAATTTAATGATACAGACGTTGAATTTCCCAGGAATAAAACGATTCACCGTCTGATTGAAGAACAGGTAGCCAGAACTCCGGATTATGTTTCTCTAATATATAAAGATCAACGCATAAGTTATCAAGAATTAGACCGCCAGGCTAACCTTTTGGCCGGTTATCTTATTAATGAGAAAAGAGTCGCCATCGGCGAGCCCGTCGGGGTATGGATGTGGCAACCGGTCTACCGCCAGGTGGCTTTAATTGCGATCCTTAAAGCAGGAGGAGCTTTTATTCTCCTGGACCCTTCTCTTCCTGCGGATCGAATCAAATATATAATAAGCGACGCTTGTATCGGCGTAATTATATCTGAAAAACATCAGTTAAGAGATTTAAATCATTTTCAATGGGAATGTCCCCATTTTCGCAGCTATTTATGCATTGATAGTTTTGACATCGATTCCGAAGAAGAACAAGAAAAAAATCAGTATATGAGCCAGGAGCTTTGGCATCTTGTAGGAGAAAGAGCCACGGATGATATTACCGGCGGAGGATGGTTGAGCAGCTTTACCGGACTA
>JAUPLE010000235.1 GCA_030837085.1 Acidobacteriota bacterium
GATAGATTCGCTCCAAAGAGAGGCGTATTCGCACTATAATGTGATCTGTTCGGAATTAATTAGGGAGAAAATTGCGTGCGAACGATTTTTCTGTGCGAACACGCCATTTCCCCGTGTGAATACGCCTCATTTTGTAGTGAATGCGCCTCATCTTTTCGCCGATACGCCTCACTTTTAAGTGGATACGCCTCATTTTTTAGTGAACACGCCACATCTTTTTGTGAATGCGCCTCATTTTCGGGCGAATTAATCATTTTTGGGGGATATTCCGACAACTCCGCAAAAAAATGAACTTCCCGGAACCGTGCTCTGCCATATAGGAAAACGAAACTCTTGAAATGAAAAAATGCCAAACCTCTCGTTCATGATCTTATTAAGTTTTAAACCGTATCGGTTCATGATTTTCCTGGTTTTCAAATCCTGATATTCATGGTAATTTTAATTATTTCTCATATTTCCTGCCTTATTATGCCCTTGCGTGAATTGTAATCATAAATTTTTTAGCTGATTCAAAAGGACCGTAAAAATGAGCAACAGTAAGATAAAAACGGCGTTTGTATTTCCCGGTTTTGGTTCGCAGTGGAAAGGCATGGGGTCCGGTTTGCTGGGAGATGAAATTTTCCTGGCGGCACTCCGGGAATGCGATAAAGAGTGGCGCCGGTATGTGGATTGGAGTATTGCGGAAGAGATTGGGAGACCGGCCGAGATGTCGAGAATGGAAGACACATTGGTGGGGTTTCCATGCGGTCTGGCAATGGAAATTGCATTGGTGAAATTATTAAAGAGTAAGGGGATCACACCGGACGGTACGATTGGCCACAGTGGAGGCGAGGTGACGGCCGCTTATGCGGCCGGGGTTCTGAACCTGGCCGATACGATTAAAGCGATATGGAATATATACCTGGAAATGGAAAAAAAAGCAACCACTGGCGTTTACCTGATGGCCCACATCAGTCTGCCTGCGTCGTCAGTGGAAGAACTGGCGGAGCAAAAGGTATTTATTGCGGCTTACAACAGCCCCAGGTCAACCATTGTTTCCGGTGAAAGCGAAGTTATTCTACGCCTGGTAGTAGCCCTGGCTAAGAAAAATGTTTTTTGCCGGACGCTGAATACCCTGGCCCCGTTTCACTCCCCACTCATGGAATCCCGTAGAAAGGAAATTTATAAACGATTGAAAAATATTCAATCGGGAAAAGCTGTAATTCCTATTTATTCTTCCCTGCTGGGAGGATTGTGTAGTGAAGATAGTTTCGATGTGCGTTTCTGGGTGGACATGATGTTGAACCCCGTCCGGTTTAAAAGCGGGATCGAAGCAATGCTGGGCGATGGTTTTAATGCGTTCGTAGAGATCAGCCCCCACGCCATCCTGGGAAGGAGTATCCAGGAAATCCTGGAGACGTTGGGGGAAAAAGATTGCCTGGTTACGGGTACGTTAAAACGGGATGAGGATGAGCGAAGAGAATTGCATAATTGTCTGGCGCGGTTAAAAGAATTTGGGAATAAGGAACAGGTTAAAATAAATGAAAAGGGGACAGTCCAGAAAAAACAGGAAATTCTTGCCATTCGGCAGGAGGTTGTCGATGCGATTCGTGAAACGTTGAACCGCGATATTGTACCAACAGGGGATAGCCAGGATGTTCACCTGGGTTTTTTCGATATGGGTTTCGATTCGTTGACGGCCGTTAAGCTAAGAGATTCATTGGCCAGGCGGTTGGAGTTATTCCTCCCGGTGACGTTGATTTTTGATTACCCGGACATGGCTTCATTAATAAAATATCTGTCATCCCTTTTTGATGAAAAAGAAACTGATGTAAATAGAAGAGGTAAGAGTTCCGATCATGCGGTAATGGACGAACCGATTGCAATTACCGGTATGGCCTGCCGTTTTCCCGGCGGGGCCAATAACCTGGAAACCTTCTGGGATTTATTGAAAGACGGCCGGGATACCGTGGGCGATATTCCCGGCGACCGTTGGGACGGTGACGTTTATTATGCGGAAGAACTCTGCCCGGGGAAATCTATAACAAAGCAGGGTAATTTTATTTCAGGGGTAGATATTGCCGGTTTTGACGCGGGCTTCTTTAAGATATCCCCTAAAGAAGCGGAATCGCTGGACCCCCAGCACCGGTTGTTGTTGGAAGTGACAGTGGAGGCCCTGGAAAATGCCGGTGTGTCCCTGGACGGGATAAGGGGTAAAGCCGTGGGGGTTTTTGTCGGTATGTGCATGGATGATTATAAACTGGCGCATCTTCATTCGGGGGATATAAGTAATATGGACGCCTATGCCGGTACGGGAACCATGTTTTGTACAGCAGCGGGGCGGGTATCGTATTTCCTGGGAGTCCGGGGACCGGCAATGATTGTGGATACAGCTTGTTCATCCGCGCTTTCGGCCCTACACCTGGCGGTGCGGGCGCTGCGCAGCAGGGAATGTGATATGGCGTTGGCCGGGGGAGTTAATTTGCTGTTGGCGCCCAATATGTTTGTATACCTGTCCCAACTCAAGACATTATCCAGGGACGGAACCTGTAAAACCTTCGATGAAACAGCGGATGGTTATGGACGGGGCGAAGGGTGTGGTGTGCTGGTGTTGAAACGTTTGTCCGACGCCGTCAGGTTTAATGATAATATATTGGCGGTTATCAAAGGATCGGCGGTAAATCATGACGGAGCTAGCGCGGGTTTTACCGCGCCCAATGGTATTGCCCAGCGGGAGGTGATTTGCAGTGCGTTGGAAAATGCGGGAATAACGGCGGAGAGTGTGGATTATGTGGAAACTCACGGCGCCGGGACGCCATTGGGAGACCCGATCGAAATCCGGGCCCTCCATGAAGTCTACGGTAAAGCGCATACCATGGCCAATCCAATTTTGGTGGGTACGGTAAAGACTAATATCGGGCATTTGGAAGGTGCGGCTGGCGCGGCAGGTGTAATTAAAGTGGTTTTGGCGCTGCAGAATGAAATATTACCGCCTCATCTTCATGTTTCACGGCCCAATCCGTTGATCGACTGGGGAAATATGCCGGTGAAGATTAATATGGGATTAACTTCCTGGGTAAGGGGTGAAAAACCCAGGCGAGTGGGGGTGAGTGGTTTCGGGTTCAGCGGGACCAATGCCCATATTATTATTGAAGAGGCGCTAACGCCGGAGAATAGTCAGGAACCAGCGGTCTTGTACCCATATCCTGTGCACATTTTGAATTTTTCTGCCAAATCGGAAGGGGCTTTAAAAAACCTGGCTGTACTATATAAAAGTTTTTGCGGGGTCCAGGGGCGGTTTTTTCAAAAAGAGCCCCTGGTTAACATTTGTTATACCTCTTCAGTAGGGCGCAGTCATTATCGCTACCGGTTTTCCGTCGTGGGCAAAGACATGGAGGAAATGGAACGCAAATTGGCCGCGTTCCTGGAGGAGCCCCTGGGAAAAGGAAGCAGATATGCCAACCTGGACCAGGAGAAGCCGGAACAGCGGATCGTCTTTTTGTTTACGGGCCAGGGATCGCAGTACGCGGGTATGGCCAGGGCGTTGTATGAAACGAACCCGGTGTTTAAGGCCCAATTGGAGGAGTGTGACCGGCTTTTCCGCGAGCAAACCGGGGCATCGATTATCGAATTATTGTATGGGCTGGGGGCGACAGATGAAATTGTGATTGAAGCCATTCATGCGCAGCCGGTTATTTTTTCCATTGAATATGCGTTGAGTAGGCTCTGGCAATCCTGGGGTGTAAAACCGTCGCTGGTGATTGGGCACAGCATCGGCGAATATGCGGCGGCCTGTACGGCGGGGGTATTGTCCCTGGAAGACGCGGTAAAATTGGTTACTGCCCGGGGGCGTTTGATGCAATCGGTGAAAGAACCGGGGCTGATGGTGGGTATCCTGGCTTCCGAAGAAAAAATCCGCGTGCTGTTGGGCCCTGAAGAACAAGGCGTTGTGTCGATTGCCGCCGTGAACGCCCCGGACAATGTAACTGTATCGGGCCGCAAAGACGCCGTGGAAAAACTGGTTGCAAAAGTTAAGCAGGAGAAGATTTTTATCGAACCGCTGGTGATTTCCCATGCGTTTCATTCGGTAATGATGGAACCGTACCTGGAAACGTTCGGGAACGAACTTGAATTAGCCGGTGTGGTGTTTTCGCGGCCCGCGCTGCCTGTGATTTCAACCATTACCGGTAGGCAAGTGGAAGATGAAATGTGCGATCCGGCTTATTGGGCCCATCATATTTGCCGGACCGTGCGTTTTTACGACAGCATTCAATCAGCCTGGGAGCAAGGGTATCGAACGTATCTTGAAATTGGAGGGACCGCCACATTGGCGGGTTTGGCCGGTCAATGTTTGCCGGGGGATAAAGGTCTTTTCCTGCCCTCGCTGCGAAAAGGAAGGAATGCCTGCGAGCATTTATTTAACACGTTGTCGCGGTTGTATCTCCGGGGGATGGATATTGATTGGCAGGAATTTTATAAACAAACCGGTATGAACTTGAAGAAAGCGGCGCTTCCCAATTACCCATTTCAGCGGGAGAGGTATTGGCGTAGCCTTATACCCACTTCATCCGCAACCTTACCCCAGGCGTCGCAAATGTCACAAATGCCGCAAGCGAAAGAAGCAGTGGAAATATTGGAAATAAAGGAAGCAAAACCGATAGAAGAAAATCTATCGAAGGAAGCGGTTTTTTCGGCATTGAAAGAAATGATCCAGGTTGTTTCGGGCCTGGCCCCGGAAAGTATGGATCATGATGTGGATTTAATTTCCCTGGGATTGGATTCCTTGATGTTGGTGGAGTTACGACGGAAAATAAACGGGCATTACGGTGTGGATATTACGTTGAATGAATTTTTCATGGAATTAAGTACGTTAACTATAATAGCCGGGCATATCAAGAGTAAAAGTAAACCGCTGGCTGTCGCGGAGTTCCCAATCCCGGCTGCTCCCACTATCGTTTCCAAAACCACTCCCAAACCCTTGAACTTTTCGGCCAGGGTCAATATTACCCAGCGGGGTTTGAGCGTGGAGCAGCGTCATCATCTTGATACACTCATTCAACGTTACACGCAGCGCACGGGAACTTCGAAACAACAGGCCCAACGGTTTCGTCATGTCCTGGCCGACAGCAAAGCCACGGTAGGTTTTAATCCATCCGTCAAGGAAATGTTGTATCCGCTGGTGGGCAAGCGCGCCCAAGGGGCCAGGATATGGGATATTGACGGCAATGAATACATCGACGTCACCATGGGATTTGGAGTGTATCTGTTCGGTCATCACCCGGCGTTTCTCCGGGATGTTTTCCAGGGATTGACAGCGGGTGATATTGAATTAGGGCCGCGTTCGTACCTGGTGGGCGAAGTGGCGGAAATGATCGCTAAACTTACCGGCATGGAACGGGTTACTTTTACCAATACGGGAACCGAAGCGGTCATGGCAGCGATACGTGTGGCGCGTGCTGCCACTGGACGCACAAAGATAGTCATGTTTTCACGCTCTTACCACGGCCACTCGGACGGCACCCTGGCGGTATCCTCCTCCAGGGACGGGAAACTGATTTCC
>JAUPLE010000236.1 GCA_030837085.1 Acidobacteriota bacterium
ATAGCCAGGACAAAATTATTTGAAAGCCCTCTGGCCCGGTCAAAGACCTCGAATCTCCCGTTTCGGAAGCGGTTCAAACCGCCGCCGAAGGTGCCAATCCATAGTTCCCCCTTTTCGTCGCAGAAGATGGTCCTGACAGCGAGGTTTGCCAGACCATCCTTGCTGGAAAAAGTCGTGAATTCGTTCTTTCTAAAGCGGTTTAATCCTTTGGGCGTACCGATCCACAAGTTCCCGGCTTTATCGCCGCAAATTGAATCGATATTATTACTGATAAGCCCGTCCTTTTCAGTATACAGCGAAAATTTTCCATCCACATACTTGTTTAATCCGGCGCCGTTAGTACCGATCCACAACGCGCCCGTATTATCTTCGTAAATTGCTTTCACAGATTCGCTGGCCAGGCCGTCCCTGGTGGTATAAAAAGCAAACTTCCCATCCCGCAGGACATTCAGTCCACCGGCCGATGTACCGATCCACAGGTTCCCCCATATGTCTTCATAAAGACATTCCAGGGAATTATCCGAAAGCCCGTCCTGTGAAGTGAATTGTTCGATGCCCCGCGTGAGCGTGAGCCGGTTCAATCCTCGCGCCGTGGCAATCCAGATACTCCCGTCCCGGTCTTCCAGGGTGCAGCGGATAACATTATCACCCAGGCCGTCTTTGGTAGTCAGGGATGACATGCGGCCTTTTTGCATGGCGCCTGCTTGAAAATCACTGCCGCGATTTTTAATAATATTCATTCCTTGCGGGGTGCCGATCCACAGGTTCCCTTTACTGTCTTCGAATATCGTTTCAATATTATCGTCCAGAAGGCCATCGGCTGTCTTATAAACAGTAAAGTCACCCTGTTCCAGGCAGCTCAATCCGTTGGCAGTACCGATCCAGAGTTTTCCCTTGTTGTCAGCCAGGACACAGGAAACCATGTTGCCGGATAAGCCGTGTTCCGTAGTAATAGCAGAGAAGGTATTATCTTTAATACAAATAATGCCGCCCCCCATTGTCCCGATCCAGGTCTTTTGATCTTTATCTTCTGTAATTGATTGAATAAAGTTATTGGAAAGGGTGTCCACAGCAGGAGGTGAGAAAAAATGCTCATTTTTATATAAAGTAATACCGCCCCCGTAGGTTCCGATCCAGAGAGTTTTGTCGCCGGCCGTAAAAAGTGAAGTGATGAAATCGTTTTTTAGGGCTGAGGTATTGGATTTATTAAAGATTTTGAATTCCTGGCCGTCGAAACGGGCCAGGCCTTTTCCTGTGCCGATCCAGATAAAGCCCTGGTGGTCTTGAGCAATACAATAAATAGTATCTTGCGGCAGGCCGTCGCGAGTGGACCAGGTATGGTGAATATAGTTGCCGATGGTTTTATTCGGGTCCAGGGCAAGAAGCGGAAGAGGAAGAGAAAGGGACTGAAACCATATAAAAAGCAAGACTAAACTCAAAAACCCACCTGGAAACCTTTTCTTTATTTTCGTCATTTTATTAGTCGAGATCCATTATTCAAGATTAAATTATATAGTGTTGGGAGATTTTGTCAATCTCTAGAAAGCCGGTAGTCTCCCAAAATATTTTCCCCATCATTGCCTGGAAACGATGAAAATTGTCCGTGTTGGTCCGTGTTCGTCCGTGACGCATTTTTTTTCGTGGAAATTCGTGTTAATCCGTGGGCCTGTTACAGAGGGGTTGACAATAGCTGCTATTCCAAATAGAATACTACTATGAATAGAAAAATCAAAGCAGTTGTACTGGCCGCCGGGAAATCAAAACGCATGAAGTCTACCTCCAGCAAAGTCGTCCACAAAATCCTGGGCAAAGAGATCATCCATTTCCTGCTGGACAGCCTAATCGAATCCGGCATCCATGAAACCGATATCATCATCGTGGCCGGCCAAAACCTGGAGGAATTAAAAAAAGTAGTTCACCGCAACGTCCAATACGCCGTGCAAGAACAACAATTGGGCACTGCCGATGCCCTGTTAAGCGCCAAAGAATTTATCCATGATTTTGACGGCGACCTATTGGTAACCGTCGGCGACAACCCCTATATCACCGCCGCGGAATTGGAAAAATTGATCACTCGCCACCGGGAAATCAATTCGCAGTGTACGTTTATTTCGGCGGTCTTTCCCTTTACCCCGCCGCCCTACGGCCGCGTTATCCGCGATGAAAATAACGCGGTTACGGACGTGGTAGAAGAATTAGACGCCTCCCCGGAACAACTGAAAATCCGGGAAGTCAACTCCTCTATCTATATGTTCGATAATAAAGTAGTGTTCCCTTTGCTCTTTAAAATCGACAATAACAACCGGAAAGGCGAATATTACCTAACAGATATTATTAAACTCTTAAAAGAACGGGATTACACGATCGACGCGGTAAAGGCAGATGATTATTATATTTCCATCGGCATTAACAACCGCTGGGAATTGCAAGAGGCCCAGGAGCGTTTCAACCGGGCCCGGTTGGAAGAACTGGCCCTGGAAAAAGGCGTTACCATTCTACAACCGTCAACAGTCACTATCGAGTACGATGTGGAAATCGGTATGGATACAGTCATTTACCCTTCCACTTATATTGCTTCCGGTACAAAAATCGGCGCCAATTGCCGGATCGGACCATTTGTCTATTTGAATAAAGTTGAAATTAAAGATAATGAAGAAATCTGTTTTGAAAAAAGTGTCTTCGCCGACCAGAAACCGTCCATCCGTGATGGTTTCTCGAAAAGGTTCCTGGTCGTCGAAGACAAAATAGGAGAATAAAAGAGGATGAAAATTAAAAGTTCAGCCCCGGGCAGAATTTGTTTGTTCGGCGAGCACCAGGACTACCTGGGGTTCCCGGTGATTGCAGCAGCCATCGATCTGCGGATTAACATCGACGGCGACGTTTCCGAAGGAGATGTACTCCACCTGGACCTGCCGGATTTAAAAAAGACACTAGAGTTCCCATCAACCAACATCCGGTATACCGACTCGAAAGATTACCTGAAAAGCGCGGTTAATGTAATAAAAAAAATGGGACTGTATACGCCCAAAACTATTCAAGCGACAGTCAGAGGAAATGTGCCTATCCAGGCAGGGACGTCATCGTCGGCAGCGCTGTCCGTGGCCTGGACCGGATTCTTACTGAAAGCATCGGGAAACGATGTCTCCGCTTTTTTTGAAGATCCTTCTATGATTGCCGAATTGGCCTACCAGGCCGAAGTCCAGGAATTCAACGAAAGCGGCGGTCGGATGGATCAATATACCTCGGCAATCGGCGGGATCGTTTACCTGGATTTTCACGGGGAAATGACAACAACACCGCTGCCCATAGCTCTCAAAGAATTTGTCCTGGGCGATTCGTGTGTAGCCAAAGATACCCAGAAAACACTGAAACGGGTCCGAACTGCGCAGGAACATGGATTCAAGGAATTGGAAAATTATATATCTTTCAACGATAATTTCCATGTATCCGCGGCGGAAGCCGAACCTTTTCTTAACAAAGTCCCGTCGGATATCCGGCCTTATTTGAGGGCGGCATTGATGAACCACCAGATCACGGATGAAGCAAAAGCCGAACTTTTAAAAGAATCCCCAAACGTCGCACGAATTGCGGATTTAATGAACCGCCATCACGGATACCTGCGGGATAACCTGGGTGTTTCCCATCCGAAGATCGAACAAATGATCGAAAAATCCCTGGCTGCAGGCGCATTGGCTGCCAAGATCAACGGCTCCGGCGAAGGCGGTTGCATGTTTGCTTTTTGCCCGGGGAAACAAGAAGCCGTGGCCGAAGCCATTCGCGAAGCTGGCGGCGTCCCATATATTATCAATATCGGCAAAGGCCTGGAAACGGTTATCTCGGACATGGGAAAATAGGGATAATTGTTAATTTTCAATTTTTAATGGTTAGCGATTAATTGTTAATGAGTAATGAGGAATAGCGATAATGGAAATAAGAGATATGAAACTGGAAGAAATACTGGCTGTTGATAAATTCTTGCTATCATTCCCATTGAAACCGGGGCTTTATTCGGAACTGCAAGAAAAATTGGCCGGTCTACCGTTCCTTATTATCAATAACGCCAATGAGATTGTCTTTGGCGTTGATTATTATCATTTTTTGGTTTCGCATGACGTGGAATATGCCGATGTCCTGCAAATGGATATCCCGGATAAAGAGGCGTTGTTTTTGAATTTTAACCTGAAAGCCAAACTCACGGGCCTTAATCTTTATGAGAAGTTGGTGTTTATTAAAAAACTGTCGCAAATGGAACCTCCCATCGAAGCCCGGGAGATTTATACGCAAACCGGGTTGGATATTAACCTGGACAATGAGTTGATGCAGAAACTGGATTTATTATTAAGCACGACTTTCCGCGCTTGTCTGGTGGAAGAGTCTATTGGGCTGAAAACAGCGCTGCTGATTTGCCGCCTGGCGCCGGGGGACCAGGAAGTCTTGTTGGAGCTTTTTGCCGGGATTCCTTTTTCCAGTAGTCATCAATTGAAGATATTGGAGATGGTGGAGGAAATAGTTTTCAGGGATAAATGTTCATTGGCCGATATTTTTGAGCAGTTGCGGATAGCGCAGTACCTGGAAATGGAGAAACCGCAGAAATTGATTATCGATGCATTATTTATGTACCGGAACCCCGTTTACATGGAACAGGAAGCCCGGTGGGAAGAAGAAATAAAAAAACTCGAACTGCCGGGAAATGTGAAAGTAACGCATTATCCTTTTTTTGAAAAAAAAGAAGTAGAAGTAACGATTCGGTTAGCAGATGTTGAGGCGGTTAAGGAGTTTTTGGCCAGGGGCTTCTTTGAAAAACGCTAATAGGCCCTCGCGCCGCGGGGCCTGGACCTCCAACAATCTTTAATATTTCTTAAATGTACGTTTCCAACGGGTCTTGGTAAAAAAATTGGCAATGGTTTTAAAGAAATCTTTCACCTTATGCAAGAAACCAGGAGTCAGATACTCATAGGATGTGGATTCAAATGACCAGTACACCCGCCAGGGTTTCCCAATAATATACTGCGCGGGAACAGGCCCCCAGGCCCGCGAATCAAAACTATAATTGCGATTGTCCCCCATACAAAAATAATACCCCACCGGCACTTTGAACGCCTTGCCATTGGGCGTATCTACCACCGAATCCCTGAATTGCCGGGGAAATTCGGAATGCCAGTAGAAAGGATCATCAGGCGGGAATACTCCCATGGGCGGTCTGTCTTTAAACACCTTGTAAGGCTCATTTATCAGCTTCCCATTAACATACACCAGGTTCCTATCAACCCTGAGTGTGTCCCCCGGAAGCGCGATTACCCGCTTTACCAGGTTTTTCGGCTCCATACCTTTATTGATCTCATATGGACCGCTAAAGGTCACGATCATGCCTCGCTCAATCGGATGCTGGGGCAAAAAGAACCGGTCCAGGGCCCCAAGGGATTGAGAATAAGCTACTTTATCCACAAACAGATGATCGCCTATTAACATGGTATCTTCCATGGAAGCGGAAGGGATAACATAGGTTTGCAGTAAAAAAGCATTGATGAAAAAAACAAAAATAACCACTTCAAGGATCAATTCGATGTATTCTCTGAATACAGAGACTTTTTGCTTTTCATTTTCTTCGTGCTGAATCGTTTCTTTTTCTTCGTTCATTTTTCTTTATTCTTTCCCGAATATTTTTAAATCATGTACTATTTTACCGCATCTTCAACCAGGAATCAATGGCCAACGATTCAGAATAAAAAACAAAAGAGCCCACGAATTACACGAATTTCCACGAAAAAAGATGAGCCACGGACAAACACGGACCCTTTTTTCATCATTCATCATTCATCATTCATCATTAAATTTTTTTCTAATATTTACTGGATGACTTTGAGGAGCGGTTCTTTTAATTTTGAAAGTTCTATTTTCACTTGATACAATAGGCGCCTGGCTTCCCGGATACTCCCGATTTCGCCGGAAACTTTCTCCAACTGGGCCGAATATTGGGAAACTCGATCAGCCCCAATCATGGCAGCCGACCCCCTTAAATAATGCGCGTGTTTTCTCAATTCTTCGTAATCTTTTTTTGATAAAGCCCAATCCAGTTTCGCCGCAATATCCGGGATTTCTTCCAGGAACATCTGGCAAAATTGCCTGTATTGCTCCTTATTCCCCTTCAGTCTCCCGAGGGCTGTTTCCTGGTCCAGGGTCATGGCTTCTTTTACATTCCTCCCGCTCTCTTTCTCTTTTCTTTTTTTACTTTCCGCCGGGGAAACAACTTCCGGGGCCGGTTGGTTTTCTTTGGAACGGACCTTTGTAATGAGCTGGGTAAATTTGTAAAGGTCCACTGGTTTCGTAATAATATCGTTCATCAAATGTTGAACGGCCTTTTCCCTGTGATGCAGGTTGGTATGGGCCGTCATGGCGAAGATAGGGATATTGGGATCGAAAGCGCCGGATTTATCCCCACGGATGCGGCGGGCAGCTTCACAGCCATCCATTTCCGGCATTTCCACATCCATCAAGATAAGATCGAATCGTTCTTTCTTTAAACGCTCCAACACTTTTACCCCGTTCATTACATGTACAACTTTTTGGTTTAACTTTTGCAGGAGAATGATAGCCATTTTGGCATTCATGAGGTTGTCTTCCGCCAGGAGTATTTTTAAAGGTTTCCCTTCCGGTTCGATCAAAACCGGTTTGGACATGTGTACTGCCGCAGCATTGGGATCGCCGCGGTCGAAAACAGCCGTAAAAATAAATTTACTCCCTTCTCCTTTTTTACTTTCCACCCGGATAGAGCCGCCCATTATTTCCACCAACTGTTTGCATATAGCCAGGCCCAGGCCGGTGCCGCCGTACTTCCGGGTGAAGGAACTATCCGCCTGGTTGAAACTTTCAAAGATAGCTTTTTGTTTGTCTTCGGGGATGCCGATGCCGAAATCCCGGACAGAGAACATCAACATCACCTTTTCTTTGTTTTGCGGTGCATTGTCAGCCATTTCTACTTCCCGGACATCGATTTTAATTTCCCCCCGGTCCGAGAATTTAACGGCATTGGCGGCCAGGTTGATCAGCACCTGCTTCAAGCGTACAAAATCCCCCTTTAAAAACTGGGGAATATTTTTATCAATTTTATAGTCGAAAACCAGGCCTTTTTCTTCAGCAGTAACCCTGAGCATTTTAACGATGGAATGGATCACATCCTCCAGGTCAAAATCGATCTGTTCAAGGGCCAACCGGCCGGCTTCGATCTTAGAAAAATCCAGGATATCATTGATCACATGCAGGAGGCTTTGGCCGGCTTCTTTAACCGTTTCCAGGAAATCCAATTGTTCTTCGTCCAGGTCGGTTAAAAGGGTGAGTTCGGTCATGCCCAGGATGGCATTCATGGGGGTGCGGATCTCATGGCTCATTCGCGCCAGGAATTCGCTTTTGGCATTGTTTGCTCTTTCAGCCTCTTCACGCGCCCGTTCCAATTCTTTGTTCTGAGTTTCAATTTTATCGTAAGCCTCAAGGAGAACTTCCTGGTTACTATCGCCGATGCCGGCAATTTTATCCATGGTGAGGAGGAACTTTTCATATTCCCCGGTCAGGTCGCTGTACAGGGCCCGGAGTTCCGCGAGGGAAAGGTTCTCGTTATTTTCGATTTCCCGGGCGTTTTTCAGTACTTGATGTTCGCGTTCATAATTATGGGATTCCGCTTGCGGATTTGAAATCGCCTCGTCGCTTGTTTTTTTCTTCATAGCAGGTTACATCTCCAAAGTCGGCTCAGCGTCGCTGATTTTTTTTACCAGGATTTCAAAGTCATCGATATCGAAGGGTTTTTCTATAAAAGCATCGGCCCTGCAATCCAGCGCCAGTTTGTAGTTGGATTCCTTGTAAACCGCGCTTATGGCAATGATTTTTACATTTTCCAGCGTGGGGTCATTCTTAATCATATGGCATAGTTCGAGGCCGTGGATGCCGGGCAGCAGCAAGTCGCAGATGAAAAGTTCGGGCTTCTCTTTTTTTACCAATTCCAGGGCTTTTTTACCCTCATCAGCGCTGTAAACCTGGTAGCCCAACCGGGCTAACGTTTCTCCCAGGACAATAATGGTTTTCTTATCATCATCGACTACGACTACCTTTTTATTAATCATTCTCTCCTCCTGTCTTCCATGGCAAATTTACACGAATATTCAAGTTGATATTATATACCATTTTCTTCAAAAAAAAAACTGCAATATTCATTGAAATATTTTTCTGCCTTTTGTAAAATACCATTATGTTACGTAGACTATTTGAAAACTCATATCAAAGACCAGGAAAATGAGCCGAGCATCCGAAACAAACAATTTAAAAGTCCAGTTCCCTGATGTCGCGAAGGAATGGCACCCGACTAAAAATGGCGCCCTGACCCCTGACCGGGTGACATCCGGTTCCGGGAGAAGAATATGGTGGCTGTGCAAATTAGGGCATGAATGGTGCACCGATGTTTACCGGAGAAGTTTCGGCGGCAGCCAATGTCCTTATTGCCGGGGCATGATCCCTTCAAAAGATTATAACCTGGAACTACTGAATCCTGAATTGGCGGCCCAGTGGCATCCCACTAAAAATGGGGAATTGACGCCGGCGCAGGTAACACCGGGTTCTGAAAAAGCGATATGGTGGAAGTGCGAACAAGGTCATGTATGGAAGACGGAGGTTTATAACCGGAAAACCCGCGGCTGCCCCGAATGTTCTCGGCTTAAAAATAAGGGGAAAAAAGGAACTCTCTCTTTATTAAAGGCTTTCCCTGACGTAGCCGCGGAGTGGCATCCAAAGAAAAATGGCAAGCTCACCCCGAAGGATGTCAGTTACGGCTCAAAGAAAATTGTATGGTGGCGCTGCGAAGAAGGCCATGAGTGGCAGCAAAAAGTAAAGGTCAGGGCGCATGGCCAGGCGTGCCCCTATTGCTCAGGTATTCGGCCGAGCAAAGAAAATAATCTCAAGGTAGCTTATCCTCAACTGGTTAAACAATGGCACCCTACCAAAAACGGGACTCTCAGACCAGATCAGTTTACCACAGGGTCTGAAAAATTTATTTGGTGGATTTGCGAAAAAGGCCACATATGGGACGCCATGATATATGAAAGGGTTAGAGGCTCAAGCTGCCCTTATTGTATGAACAGACGGAGGAGCAAATTCATTTCTCTTGGTCCGGTGTTGACTAAACAATGGCACCCTTTTAAAAACGGCCAATTGACCCCGGATAAACTTCCCCGCGACTCCAATAAAAAAGTATGGTGGCAATGTCAAAAAGGGCATGAATGGAAAGCCGGCATAATCGACCGGAAACATGGTGAAAGATGTCCAATTTGCTCGCCTCCCCGTAGGAAAATACTATTAAAGTAAATGTATTTATGAGGTAAACAGTGAGAAAATCAGTCGCGTTATCAATCATTGTGTTAGGGTTATTTTTATTATTCATGGAGGGCTGCTGCCTGCCCCTGCTTGCTCAAAGCAAACCCGTGACCGGCATGGTCTTTTGGGCTAAAGATGCCGGTACTCCTTCGCAGCGTTTCGACCTGGCAAAGCAAAGCACCCCCGAACTGATTGCCTTTATGAGGCGTATGCCCAAGGGTGCGGACCTGCATAATCATGTCAGCGGCGCAAGTTACAGCGAGTTAATATTGGCCAGGGCGGAAAATATTAAGGAAAATAACAAGGGTTTGAATTATGACGTTTATGCGAATGCATTTACGGATATGCCGCCCAACAAGAAAAATATAATTTCTATTCAAGAATTGAAAAACAACCCGGCCTTCCTGGCGCAATTCTTAAACGCCGCCAGTATGCGCGGCTGGTTTCCGAATACCACCAACGGTCATGATCATTTTTTCGCTGCATTTGGGTGTTTCAGTTCGGGCAAAGGGAAACCGGAAGAGATAATCCCCGAAATCTGGGCGCGCAGTCGTTATGAAAACCTCCAATACCTGGAACTGATGGTTCAATGCGTGCCGGATGATGTGAGCAAGAAGGCTGATGATAAGTTGAAGGATTTTGATATGGATAAACTGGAGGAGATGTTTGAGAAAATAGCGCCGTTAACGAAAGATCAAGCCATTGAAGAGTCCATCCGTCAATATCTTAATGAGCGGGAAAAGAAAATCCTGGAGGAAACTGATCTGGATTACGCCATTACGGGGAACGACGGCGACCTGGTGATTCGTTATATTGTCCAGGTGAAACGCAACGGGACTCCTAAAGATTTTTTTAAAGAGGCGGTACTCTCTATTTGGGCGGTAAATATCGATAATAGGATCGTGGGGCTTAATGTTGTCGCGCCGGAAGATGACCCTGCTTCACAGAAAAATTTTGACGATCAAATGAAGATTCTCGATTTTCTCTGGAATAAAATGGGTAAACCCAAATTCACTCTCCATGCGGGTGAATTGGCTATACGCGAATCGCCGGTGGAAGCCATGAAAAACCGCATTCGTGATACCATCGAAAAGGGCCATGCTTTACGAATCGGCCACGGCGTCTCTATCGGCTGGGAAATGAATGTAGCCGGGTTATTAAAGAAAATGCGGGAACAGGGCATCCTGGTGGAAATCTGTCTCAGCAGCAATGAAGGAATCCTGGACGTGAAAGATAAAGATCACCCGTTCCTGTTTTATCGCCGCGCCGGTGTGCCGGTCAGTATCAACACCGACGATGAAGGCGTAAACCGCAGCAATTTGACCATGGAATTTGTAAAAGCCATCCAGCGTTACGATTTGAATTATGATGATGTAAAAGAGCTGATTCGCAATAGCCTTGAATATTCATTTTTACCGGGCAATAGTTTATTTGAAAACCGGGATTATAACCGCATCATTCCCGAATTTAAAGAAGTGCGGTCTCAAGAATGGAAAGCCGGTCCCACTGCCGAAGCACTCAGGAAAGCAAACCCCAAAATGAATCGCCAGGTAATCCTTGAAAGGGCCCTGGTAGAGTTTGAAAAATCCCTGTTAAATGGATTCGAGGAACAATACGAAGCGCCCTTTTAACTGTCTTACAAAATGCACTTCGCGTTTTTCGCGTTTTTTTTCACGGCAAGCAGAATAAAATCGGGCAGACAAAATTTTCTCCCCTCTAAATCTCGCTTAAAAGTCGGTTAAAATCTTTCAACAAATCTTTTTCCTCGAAGGAGAGTGTTTTTAACTGCTTTTTTATGTATTTGATATCGGCATTTTGGTTTCTAATAAGGATTTTCCGGGCATCCTCTATATCCCTGGGCCGACCGGAGAATATTTTAAAAATAATCAAATCCTCCAGGGAGGTGAAACGAATGGGGGTATTATTTATTTTTACGACGTTTGCTCTTTTGATGGCGTCTCGCTCAAATTGGGAAAAGGAAAAGATCACATCTATCCTAATACCGCTTCCAGGTTCAATTAATGGCAGCACCATGGTTTGTTTAACAAATTGGTGTAAGTCTTTGGGAATTGGTTCCAATGAGATGTCTTCCATTATTTTTACGATTTTATCTACCATATCGATATTCAAACCGATCGTGATGTCGATATCTTTTGTCAGCCTCGGTTCACCATAAAGCAGGACCGCTTGGCCGCCGACAATGATGTAAGGGATATTGTGCTTTTCAAATTGCCGGGCAATTGATATAAGTAATTCCTTAAACATAATCTAAACGATTATCCCATCATCCATTCGCGATGGATTCAGTCGATTCAACATTTTTGCCAGGTGAATATCATCTTCTACGCCGTCGAAGGGGTCCCTTAAAGGGAAAATGCCCAGTTCTACCGCCTCTTGCCATAGTGCTTCATAGATTCCCAGGTTCCTTTCCAGGTCGAGTGGTTCCGCCATTAAAACCTGTTTTTCAAATTCCTCAAGATATTCTTTGTTTGTTATCATTTTTTATCCTGCTTGAGACTATTTTAGCAGAATAACCGGCAGATGTAAAGAAGTCTGCTACTTTACAAACCTTTCTGTTCGATTTATAATAAGGCTAAATGAATCTTGTACTCAATGGAGGTGAATGATGAGCATGAGCGCCCTGGACTTAAGCCGTTGGCAATTTGCCATAACGGCCGGATTTCATTTTATTTTCGTACCCCTAACCCTGGGTCTCTCCATCCTGGTGGCCTACATGGAAACCCGGTACGTCCGCACCGGGGACGAGACCTACCTGAAAATGGCCCGGTTCTGGGGAAAATTGTTTCTCATTAATTTTGCCCTGGGAGTCGTCACGGGTTTGACAATGGAGTTCCAGTTCGGTATGAATTGGGCCGAATACTCCCGGTATGTAGGCGATATCTTCGGCGCGCCGCTGGCTATCGAAGCAACGGTCGCCTTTTTCCTGGAATCGACCTTCATCGGAATATGGATCTTCGGGTGGCAAAAAGTATCGAAAAAAGTCCATGCCTTTTCCATGTGGATGGTGGCCCTCGGGACTAATCTTTCCGCCCTCTGGATATTACTGGCCAACGGCTGGATGCAGCACCCGGTGGGTTACGTGATTCAAAACAACCGCGCCGAGATGGTGGATTTCGGGGCCCTGGTTACCAATCCCGACGGCTGGTTGAAATTCTTCCATACCCTGACTTCCTCTTATCTGCTGGCGGCTTTTTTCGTAATGGGCGTCTCCGCTTACCATCTCCTTAAAAAATCCAATACCGATTTCTTTAAACGTTCTTTTCAAGCGGCGGCGGTTTTCGGCCTGGTCAGTGCATTTTTAGTGATTGCAGCGGGGGGTATCAGTGCAAAACTGGTGGTGGATATACAGCCCACCAAATTTGCCGCCATGGAAGCCGTCTGGGACACGCAAAAAGCCGCGCCCTTCGCCCTGTTGGTTATCCCGGATGAAGCGAACGAAAGAAACGCCGTCGAAACCATCAAAATCCCCTACCTTCTCAGTCTACTGGCCCACCATAACCCCAATGGGGAAATCAAAGGACTTAAGGAGTTTCCCAAAGAAGAACGCCCCCCTGTCCTGGTTACTTTCCTGAGTTACCGGCTCATGGTGGGGTTGGGGTTATTATTTTTATTGCTGACTTTTATCGCCGCATTAATGGCCTGGAAAGATAAATTAGCAACAAATCGCTGGTTTATGAGGATCATGCTGTATTCGCTGCCGCTTCCTTACCTGGCCGCGCAAGTGGGATGGTTGGTCTCGGAAATCGGCCGGCAGCCCTGGCTCGTTTACGGTGTATTAAAAACCTCCGCTGGGGTTTCAAAATCCATCAGTACCTCCCAGGTATTGGCGTCTTTGATCGGTTTTACTATTCTTTACGGCGCGCTGGCAGTCATCGATATATTCTTGCTGGCGAAATACGCCGGGAAAGGCCCGGAAACCGATATGCCGGGGATTGTAAAATCTTCGGATCAACAGGAGGCATAACATGGAATTACAAATCTTATGGTTTATATTGTGGGGTGTGTTGTGGGCCGTATATTTCATGTTGGATGGCTTCGATTTCGGGGCCGGGATACTCTACCCGTTTCTTTCCAGGGATGATAAAGACAAGCGGGTGATTATCAATACACTGGGGCCCGTTTGGGATGGCAATGAGGTCTGGTTGATTACCGCCGGCGGCGCCACCTTTGCCGCATTTCCCACTGCTTATGCCGTGATGTTCAGTTACCTTTACACCCCGCTGTTGATATTGCTTTATTCGTTGATTATCCGGGGGGTGGCGTTTGAATTCAGGGGAAAGAGCGATACCGTTTCATGGAAGAAAACCTGGGACGCGGCCATTTTCATTGGCAGTTTTCTCCCGGCGCTGCTGTTCGGGGTGGCCTTCGGCAATATTTTCAAAGGGCTGCCCATGGATGATCTTGGCTATCATGGTTCATTTTTCACTCTTTTGAATCCCTACGGCTTGCTGACCGGGGTTTTATTCGTGTTGTTGTTTGTATATCACGGTTCGTTGTGGTTGACGTTAAAGACCTCGGACTCTTTAAGCCGGAGGTCGGCTGAGATTTCCGGGAAACTCTGGTACGGTCTCCTGGTTGCGGCGGCGGCGTTCCTGGTTTACACCTATTTTGCTACCCCTTTGTTCGCTAATTTCCTCAAGCATCCGGTCTGGTTGATTGTCCCGGTGATTACCGTTCTCTCCTTGATTGATTCCAAGCTCCATCTTTATAAGCAGCAGTATTTCCTTTCCTTTATTGCTTCCTGTATAACCGTGGTGACCATAACCGCCACCGGTATTATCGGGTTGTATCCCAACCTGTTCCCTTCCAATATCGATGCGCAGTACAGCATTACCATTTTCAATGGTTCTTCCGGCCTTTACACCCTGAAAATCATGACCGTTGTGGTGTTGGTGTTTATTCCCGTGGTAATTGGCTACCAAATCTGGGTATACCGGGTATTCCGGGGCAGGGTCACAGCCGAAGGGGTATTAAACGATAAAGACGCCTATTAAATCGCAAAATTTGAGGGCAGACAAAATTTTTTCCCTCTTGCAGGTGTTTTGTTTTCGGACAAACGATTGAAAGGGATTTTTTGCCTGGCGTGTAATCGCCTAAAAAAAAGTCGCACGCTAACTGTACGCCGGTCGTATGCCATTGAATACGGGACCAAACAAAATCAGAAAAAAATTGACATTTTCGTATAAAAGTTGTATATTTGGAATACTCATCTATTGTGAACAGAAGGAGTAACGGCGTCGCCCTGGTGGTCGACGTCAGTAGAAAAGGAGGCCGACGATGCCGCAGGTATCAGCAAAAGATGTTGCAGCTTACATCCTGCAAAAATTGGGACCGATGACCACCATGAAATTGCAGAAACTATTGTACTATTGTCAGGCATGGTCGTTGGTATGGGATGAAGAACCTCTATTTCATGAAGGGATTGAAGCATGGGCCAATGGTCCTGTCGTAAGGGAAGTGTTTGAAGAACATCGGAATATGTTCACTATTGATCGGGCATCCGGCGATCCCACAAAACTTTCTGCGAAACAAAAAGAGTCCATCGATAGCGTTCTTTCTTTTTATGGAGAAAAGAGTTCTCAATGGCTTTCGGATTTAACGCACCTGGAAGACCCATGGAAAAATGCCCGTGTTGGTCTGGCTCCCGGGGAGAGAAGTAATAAAATCATTTCACCTGCTGCCATGATGGAATATTACAGCAGCCTGTAAAAAGGATTGAAGAAAAAACCGAAATCCAAAATTCACCCTGAATTAATAAAGGTCCCGAGGACAGCGCCGCAAAATTCTCCCGATTTGGTACTTTTGCGAAAACCTTCCTGGCGATTTGGTTTATTGGATTTAAGGGGGCCCTGGGGATGGTTAAATATTCAACAAAAAAAGCTCGTTGAGGAAATCCTGAAGAAATTGAAACACTTTGAAAGTATGACCTGGAGTGAGATTGAAAGGAGCAATAATAACCATTCCATACCGTTGAATAGTATTGCAAAAGAAGCCCAAGACAGGTTAAGAGAGAGGCAACTGGACGACCTGGAATTTCTTTATTCAATTCGTCTTTCCGGCAGGGAGAGAATTTGGGGGAGGCGGGATAATGAGGCATTTTATATAATATGGTGGGACCCGGAACACAGCGTTTACCCGGTTTTCAAAAAACATACCTGAGGTTAGTGTCGACGTTTTTTTGTGTCTTTACGACATGTCCGATTATCTATTATTTTGCGGGCAGACACGGGGGCCGCCGGTAACGCCCCTACGGAAGGTGCTCAGGAAAAAATTAATGTAACGAGGTTGACAAAAGTCGCTGTTTGGACCAT
>JAUPLE010000237.1 GCA_030837085.1 Acidobacteriota bacterium
ACCAATGGAACGGGGCGGTGCATATACTAACCGTACATCTTTGATATACCGATAAATAAATAATATATACGTTTTACCTTGAAACATCTCTGCTACTTCCGCATTTGTCCCGGGCTTCTTTTTTTCGATCTCTACAACGATGCGGTTCATTTTTTCTTCGATGGCTTTGGCGCGCTGGGCATGGGTCATATTTTTCTTCAATGCGCTTAAAACTTCAGCGGATACATCCCGGTACGATTCGATAATTCGCACCGTATAGTTTTTTGCTTCCACTTCTTCCGACCGGTTCCGGGCCAGGAACCCGTCACGGAAATAGTCATTTTCCGGGGTAGTTACTCCCTGGATGGCCCCGAACGCGCAGTGGTAATTGGTTAATATCAGTCCATCCGGGGAAACGAACGAAGCGGTGCAGCCCCCTAAATCGATGATAGCATCTATCAAACTGACGCCCTGGGGGTTGTACAACTCTTCGGCGTCGATCTGGAATCCCATGGAGCGGATATCCAATTTCTTGATTTCGCTCAGGGGATACATTCCTTCTTCCGCCTTAAGAGAAAAGGCAGATATTGTTAAAGATAGAACAAACATTAAACTGAAACAGATTATACGTTTCATCATTGATCTCCTTATATTTAAAAAATACTCAACAGTTTCTCTTTTTCACCCACCAGGATTAAAATATCCCCGGGTATTATTCGGTGAGAAGCTGGAGGATTGAAAAACATTTCTTCCTTCCGCTTGATGGCGATAATGATAATATTGTATTGCTGGCGAAGCCCGGATTCTTTGATTTCTTTCCCGGCAAAAGGTGAACCTTCCTGCACGGTTATTTCTTCGATGGAGAGGGCCATATCGGGTCCGAAGACCATGACATCGATAAAATCTACCACGTTTGGTCTTAAAACCGTGTTGACGATTCGGCGAGAACTTAGTTCATAGGGTGCGATAACCCTGTCGGCCCCGATTTTATACAATTTCTTTTGATTAGAGGCGTCCATGGCGCGGGTTATAATATAAATCGAAGGGTTTAGGTCCCGGGCCGTCATCACGGTGAAAACATTATCGGCGTCCGAAGACAGCAGCGATATAAAGGTCCTGGCTTTCTCTACGCCGGCCAGTTTCAGCATCGCCTCATCCGTGGCGTTGCCGTTAATCACTTCATACCCTCTTTCCTCGGCATTGGCAAAGCGCTCTTTATTGTTTTCGATAACCACAAATTTGAATTTTGTTTTGGCCAATTCCCGGCACACCTGCTCACCCATCACACCGAAACCCGCAACAACAATGTGATCCTTTAATTGCAATAAAGTTTTCATTTTACGTCTCCCCAGGATGCGCCTGACATTTCCTTCAAAAGCGCTTTCAGCAATCCTGCCGGCCATTAAAAAGAAAGTTCCCAGGCCGCTGATAATGACCCATATGGTGAATAATTTCCCATTGGGCGATAATTCGAATACTTCCCTGTAACCCACGGTGGTAATAGTGATGACGGTCATATAAAGGGCGTCGGAGAAATTGGCCTGCTCGATGAACATATAACCGATTACATCGATGATAATTAGCGCGATTAATATGGCCACCAGGAGTAATATTTTTCTTAAATTGCTCATGTCCCCTTATTCTACCAGAAACAAGACAAAAATGGTATAATGCAAAGATTAAAATCTTTCAGACGCAAAAGTTCGGGTTTAAAAAATGTTGAAGATAGGAAATGTAGAAATAAAATACAGGGCCATGCTGGCCCCCATGGCCTCTTTTACCGATATTGCCTACCGCAAGTTGATGGATGAAATGGGGTATACGGGTTTCATCGTAACGGAAATGATCTCCGCCGAAGGACTGCGCAGGAAACAGGCGCGTACTCTTGATATGATCAAATCTTTCGATTTCAAAACCCCCCAATTTGTGCAGCTTTTCGGTTCTGAGCCCGGCCCCCTGGTAGAAGCGTCAAAGTACATTGAAAATGAAACGGGTTACAGCGGCATTGATATTAACATGGGCTGCCCGGTTCCCAAAGTGGTGCGCCGGGGCGCCGGGGCCGCGCTGTTAAAAGACCCGGCCCGAGCCGCCGCTATTGTAAGAGAATTAAAGAAAAATATCTCCTTACCGGTAACGGTCAAAATCAGGTTAGGATTTAACGAGATAAATGTTCTTGAGGTTACCCGCATCCTGGACCAGGAGGGCGCTGATGCGATTGTGGTGCATTTCCGGTTGAAATCCGACGGGTACAAAGGGCAGGCGCGCTGGGAATACGCCCCGTTAATCCGGGAACAGGTTAAAACTGTCTTGATCGGGAATGGGGATATTCTTACTGCGGCGGCGGCAAAAGAGAAGTTGAACATTGTCGATGCAGTTATGATTGGCAGGGGCGCGATAAGGAATCCGATGATTTTCTCGGAAATTGCCGGTGCGCCGGCTGGCGATATGGATCTGAAATGGAGTATTAACCGGTTATTGGAGTTGATCCGGGAGTATTACCCGCCCAGGTCCATCTCACCTACCGGCGCGCCGGCAATTTCCGAGAAAATCAACGGGTTCCTTATCGAGCCCCTACCGATCATAACCGCATCGACAATGTTCAACTTCTCCTTTGCCACCGCCGCCGTGAGAATATCGCCGTTCCCGATCAAAACAGTTTTTACCTGTTCCTTGATTAACGGCGCATATTCCCACCGCGCCTGTCCCTTGTACCCGTCGGACTTCAACCGGAAATGCACCACAATCGCATCCGCGCCTTCCTGGTCAAGCATTCGGGCAACTTCAAAAACATTAACCTCGTTAAATCCTAACCTGATTTTGACGGTTATTGGCAGGGAGATATTTCTCTTTAATTCTCTTACGATAGCGGCTGCGCGGGCCGGGT
>JAUPLE010000238.1 GCA_030837085.1 Acidobacteriota bacterium
CAACCGACGCGCGACTCCTCCCCTGATACTTTCAGTACTTTTTCTCATTCGTTTGCTCCAAATTGTTTTTGCCACCAAGACACAAAGACACCATTGTCCGTGCTCGTCCGTGTTCGTCCGTGGCTACTTTATTTTTACACCGGATTCTATAGTATATCTCATACAAGAATTAATTGCAAGGGCATTTTAGAGATTTTTATTTCCGGGGAAGGAATAGAATTTTCGGGGCAGGAATGTAATTGCTGCGGAAGGAATATAATTGCCGGGGAAGGAATAAAAAATCCTGAGGAAGGAATATGATTGCTGAGCAAGGAAAACAATTGCTGAGAAAGGAATAATTCCGCCTCCTGGAGGAATATGATTTCTAATGGAGGAAAATGTTCGCCTGAGGAAGGATTTTTATTTCCCGGCAAGGGAAAAGGAAGCGTTTTCTGAGGGAAATAAATGCTTTTTTCTGTCTTTGAACCCCAAATCTAACATATTTTAGGCCGCATGAGGGCCAGGAAAGAAGAAAGAAAGCGTGCTGAAATAGGCAGCCGATATAGGGCAATTAATATATTGTAACTTTCACGTTTTTGTGGTATAAAAGCCTCTAAGGATTCCAGATGCAAACAGTTACAAGCTTCACCCAGCACCTCACTGCCGAAACTAACCAACGGCATGCCATTATGGAAATTTTAACCTCCGAATTATACCCTGAAGAGAGTTTCCCGGCCAAATATTTCCCCAATATTCACACGCTCCTTTTCAACCATTTTATCGAGATCATCAAACCCCAGGATGAACTGTGGAAATTGTACAACGGCAACCAGGAAAGCATACAAATCAAAGAAGCGGCCAGGCAGATTCTAAATTTCAAAAACCTCTTAAAAAACTACCCGCGGACAGTGGTGTTAATGTACCGTGAATACATAAAGAAATTCCTTTTATTTAAAAAAGCCCATGCAGACCCGGCCGAGCGGGACGATATCCTGCAGGAGATACTCGCCCGCTTGATCGAAGACAAAATTTATAAAATCCAGGCGAAATACGACTTTAATTTTCATAAAATCTCTTCTTTTACCTCCTATTTTATGGTGACTGTCCGTAATATATATATAGACATCATACGCGAACGGAACGTCCGTCCCCTGACGGCAGGAGGTGTCCAGGAAATCGATGATGTAGCGGATTTCCATGGTGATAAAAAAATGATCGATCGCTTACTGATCAACGAAGAGTTGGCCAAACTGCAAACCATACTGGTATTGTACTATAAAATACGCGCCAGGCTTGAACTCTGCCTGAAATTCAAATACCGCATCCCTGTCACACGGCAAGATATTGAAAAATGTTTCCCCAGGTGCAGGGAAGAAGATATTAAAATCCTAACACAAGATTTTACCACTGCCAAAGACAAGGGCGTGTTTGAGAAGATTCTTTCAGTTTTTAATTACCATGAAGCCAGGCTAAACAAAAGTGACACGCTGCGAAAATGGGTTAATATCAAAGTGGAAGAAATTATCATGCACTTGAACCGGACCCATGGCGCCAGGGTGTATAATAATAAAAATTTCGCGGACTTTATTGCCCTTTACTACCAGGAAATAAAAGGAGATCAAAGGGGTGAAATATGGAATCGGCATTAATGAATGAAACCATGAAAACAACGCAAGATGTAATTGAAAACGGGCATTTAAACGATGCACTAACCGCCCGTTATGCCAACGTTCTTATCGACGGGGGAATTCCCGACCTCCCGGAAGAAGCGTTATTGCATGTGCAAGACTGCACGGAATGCAAAGACAAGATTCTCGACGTTTCAATGTTTTTACGAAACCCGGATTCCTCTTTTGCCAAAGGCGCCGACCGCATCAAAAACGCAATAAAAGACAACACGGACAACATAATAGTACTGCCCAGGCGGAACCTGTATCCGCTGAGAATTGCCGCCGGCTTCCTTGCGACTGCAATATTACTGGGAACTTATTTCTTTGTTTTCAAAGACGGTTCCTCCATCAAGGGAGTGTTTTCCAAAACCGAGCAAACCGGGCAGATAACCCAGGGTGAGAAAAAAACAACGGTTGCGGGCGAGAAGAACATGTCAACCAACGAAAAGCAAACAATCGATGCTGAAAAAAACGGCCAACAAACCACTCCGGTGAATGGGGTCAACAATGTGAATCCCAACCTGGAAAGCATGATCGACACGCGGTACAGGAGTTCCGGTATCCAGATCATCTCACCGTTAAATAACACCGATTGCTCTGTCAGCAGCGATATTGTTTTTGCCTGGACGCCGCCGGTCCAGGGCTCGCTCACATTGAAGATCATTAATAATAAAAATGCCGTCGTATACGAATACCCGTTGGGTGTAAACGGCTGCGAGTTTGTCTTCAAGCAACATCTTTCCCCGGGCCTCTACTACTGGAAACTGGAAAACCAGGACGACCTGCTCCATATCGGCAAGTTCTTTGTAAAAAAATAATGGTCCTTAATCAGTTTCTCCAAAGCAAATATCATTTCTTTCTTCGATAGGAAATATAATTTCCTCTTGATTGCTTTTAGCTTTCTCTTTTTTGTTTAGAGTCAGGGGAATTCCTTTCCTGGGAACCAGGAAAATATTCAACTCCGCATCGAGTGCGTCGGCAATACCCTGCAACGTACTAATCCTGGGAAACGCTTCCCCATTTTCAATCGTACGTATCGCCCTGGGAGTGCGATCAACCACCCTGGCCAGTTGCTCTTGCGTCATACCCAATGATTCCCGGATCCCTTTGATTTGCTCTTTGTAACCCGGATATTGAGAAAGCCATTCCCGGATATCCCGAGTTTCCGGCGACTCAGTCCCATTGGTTGCTTGGTTAATAAAAGATTTTTTTTCCATACCCATATTATAGGAAATTTAATTTCCTATTGCAAGACCTTTTTTAAAAAAACGCCTCCGGCGGCCAACTTTTTACTAATACCTCAAAATAGCGTGCAAAAAAAACAAGTATTTGAGACGTTGCCCTCAAACCAGGAATAACCAGAGCCGTGCAAGGAGGGTTGGGGCGCCGCCACATTTTGAAAAAAGTTGGACAAAAACTTTTATTTAACTTGAAAAAGATTTGGAGAAGTTGTACAATGTCCCAAAATAGGAGGAACCCATGGCAAACATAGGTGATAAACTACAAGATTTTATACTTAAAGATCAAGACAATAAACACTATAATACCGCGGATTTGAGAGGAAAAAAGATTTTACTTTCCTTTCATCCCCTGGCCTTTACTTCCGTATGCGCCAACCAGATGAAATCACTGGAAGAAAACGCGGAAACCTTTAAACAATTAAATACCGTGCCTTTGGGCATCAGCATCGACCAGCCCTTTGCCAAAGGCGCCTGGGCCAAAGAATTGGGAATCAAAAACGTTCGCCTACTGGCCGATTTTTGGCCCCACGGCGGCGTCGCCAAAAGCCTGGACCTGTTCCGCGAAAAAGAAGGCTCCTCCATGAGAGCCAATGTTATCATCGATGAACAAGGAAAAATCATTTTCATCAAAATATATGACATCCCGGAATTACCGGATATACAGGAAATTATCGAGTTTTTAAAAAAATAACCAAATAGCCGGCCAATCACCGAGGAGGTTATATGTCAAAAAGAGTATTGGTGCCCATTGCCGACGGCGCCGAAGAAATCGAAGCAGTGGCTATCATCGACGTACTTAGACGCGCCGGCGCTGAAGTCACAGTCGCCTCTGTAATGAAAGACCAATTACAGGTAACAGCTTCCCGGGGCGTAAAACTGGTGGCGGATCAACCGATTAATAAATGTATGGATATTCCCTTTGATCTGATCGCACTTCCAGGCGGCATCCCCGGCGCCCAACACCTGCACGATTCAAAGGAATTAACACAACTCCTGGAACGCCAAAACCAGGGAGGAAAACTATACGCAGCCATTTGCGCCGCCCCTGCCGTCGTCCTTTTCCCCCACGGCCTCCTCTCCCACCGCCGCGCCACTTGCCACCCGGGCCGGGTAAAAACCTTTGAGAACACAGACACCGAAGCAGTAAACGCCCGCGTGGTAGTGGATGGCAATTGTATCACCAGCCAGGGACCGGGAACCGCCATCGAATTTTCCCTGAAACTGGTGGAACTGCTCTTCGGCCCAGAAAAAGCAAAAGAAGTCGCCGACCCCATGGTTGTGTTATCTCTGGCGACTTAAAAATGAATTGATGCTCCTCTCCCACTCAAAATCAGTTTCATAGTCGCGCACCGCCAAACCCTTTGACGTGTTCCCCAGGATCATGCGGGTTAAAAATATACCCCGTCTGTACAAGCAAAGCACCGGCTTGCCGATGCGCAACGCATAACAAACCTCATACCCTACTCCCAACGAAGGATTACTTACCTCCGCGATTACCCCGTCACACTCCTTGAGCCATTCAATATCGCGAGAGTAAATTTGTTCCGGCGTATAATTCTTCTCCAATGCCAACACATCCGGCTGCACGACATGCTCCGTCAATACCCGGTGACCTGCCGCTTTAAGATAGGCAACGATTTTTTGATACACTTCCAGGTATTGCCTGCCTCCGGCAATCGATCCGCAAAAATAAATATTCTTCATTCCTTTGTTCATGCCCCTATGATAAATTTATTCGTCCATAAAATCAATGGGAAAAAAATATTCCTCTTTACATTTCTCGAATTTTTTTATAGAATCTGTACCTTGCTGGGAACGGCAAAAAAATTATAAAATGAAAAATGATGAATAACAAATAAAAAGGAGACTACCATTAGTAGTAATAGTATTAGAAATTTAGTCATCGTCGAGTCGCCTGCAAAAGCCAAGACTATCGAGAAATTCCTGGGAAAGGATTTCCAGGTAGCCTCCAGTTTCGGCCATATCCGGGACCTGGTAAAAAAGAATTTCGGCATTGAGAAAGAGAACAATTACAAACCCCAATACGAAATCTCCCCTGAGAAGAAAAAAGTAGTGACCGAGTTGAAGAAGCTGGCGGAAAAAACCGAAAATTTCTGGTTGGCGACTGACGAGGACCGAGAAGGCGAAGCCATTGCCTGGCACCTGGCAGAGGTTCTCAAATTGGATAGGGAAAACACCCGGCGGATCGTATTCGATGAAATTACCAAAGACGCAATTCTTTACGCCGTGGCCAATCCCAGGCAAATCGATCAGAATCTTGTCGACGCCCAACAGGCCCGGCGTATTCTCGACCGCCTGGTAGGATTCGAATTATCCCCCATATTGTGGAAAAAAGTAAAACCTTCCCTTTCGGCCGGTCGCGTCCAGTCCGTGGCAGTCCGACTGCTGGTGGAACGGGAACGGGAAATCCAGGACTTTAAAAGCACTTCTTCCTATAAAGTTTCCGCCCTGTTTCATATTCCCAATAAAGAGAATAAAAAACTCCAGTTGAAAGCCGAATTGTCCAGGCGGTTGAAAGACCGCCAGGAAGCGCTGGATTTCTTGGAGAAATGTAAGGACGCGGAATTCAAAGTAAATGATATCGTTACCAAACCCTCCAAAAAGTCGCCGGCCCCGCCGTTTACCACCTCCACGCTGCAGCAGGAAGCCAGCCGGAAATTAGGATTTTCCGTGGCCCAGACCATGAAAATCGCGCAAAGTCTGTATGAAAACGGTAATATCACGTATATGCGAACGGATTCCGTGCATCTCTCCGGCCTGGCCATCAACTCAGCCAAAGAGGAAATCACGCAAGAATTCGGTCCTGAATACGCCACCCCCAGACAATTTAAAACCAAGACCAAAGGCGCACAGGAAGCCCATGAGGCTATCCGCCCCACTTATATGAATAAGCATCAGATCGCCGGGACCCCACAGGAGAAAAAACTCTATGACCTGATCTGGAAGCGAGCCATTGCCTCCCAGATGAGCGATGCGAAACTGGAAAAAACAACGGTTACCATTGATATTTCCACTACGGATGAAGATTTCATTGCCCGGGGAGAGGTGATAAAGTTTGACGGCTTTCTTAAAGTGTATACCGAATCCAAGGATATGGAAATAGACGAGGAAGGCGAAGATGGAACCGGGCTGCTGCCGCCCATTAATACCGGGGACCAGTTGGATGCCCGTGGCATTGACGCCGTCGAGCATTTCAGTCAACGCCCCCCACGCTATACCGAGGCCAGCCTGGTCAAGAAACTGGAAGAAATGGGCATTGGTCGCCCTTCCACTTATGCGCCCACGATCTCTACCATTCAGCAGCGGGGCTACGTGGTGAAAGAAGAACGGGAAGGGGTTTCCCGGGAATACGCCGTTATTACCCTGGTCAAGGACCAGATTAAAGAAGAGGTCAAAACCGAAATCACCGGCGCCGAGAAAAACAAATTATTCCCCACCGATATCGGCATGGTGGTGACCGATTTCCTGTGCAAGTACTTCCAGGGCATCATGGATTATAATTTCACCGCCTCTGTAGAGAAAAAGTTCGATGAAATCGCCCTGGGCAAGATCGTCTGGTACAAGATGATCGATCAGTTTTACAAACCCTTTCATCAAAAAGTAGAAGAGACCATCGAAGTATCGAAACGCAAAACCGGTGAACGGAACCTGGGGATCGATCCGAAGACAGGGAAATCCGTGTACGTCCGGATCGGGAAGTATGGCCCCCTGGCGCAGTTGGGGGAAAGTATCAACGGCAAAGAGAATGGGGAAGGGGAAAACGTGGAAAAACCCAGGTTTGCCAAACTGCGGCCCGATCAACGATTGGAAACCATTTCCCTGGAAGAAGCCCTGGGATTATTCGAGCTTCCCAGGACTTTGGGAAAATATGAAGGTCATGATGTCGTGGTAGCAATCGGCCGTTTCGGCCCTTATGTCAGACATCAATCTGCCTTCTACAGTTTAAAAAAAGGCGTGGATGATCCATATACAATTCAACTGGAGAGGGCCTCCGAATTGATCGTGGAAAAAAGAGATGCTGACAGTAAAAAGGTCATTAAAATATTCGAAGAGAACCCGGAGGTCCGGGTATTAAACGGCAGGTGGGGGCCTTATATCTCTTACCAAAAGAACAATTATAAAATTCCCAAAACCACTGACCCTGCCGGTTTATCCCTGGAAGATTGCCTGGAGCTGGTGGAAAAAGGCGCAAAAAAACCCAAACGAAAAGGAAAACAGAAATAATTGGTGAACCTTTTTTTACGTGTTACGCGGACCAGGTAATTTTCAACTCCGTATAAAGATCGAAGGTGGTGAGCGATTTCGTTATTTCCACTTTCACATCTTTGCAGCCGTTGATTTCCAGGGCTCGTTCAATCCAACCGCCGATGCGGTATTCAATGGTTTTATCTATTTCAGGGAACTTTGTAATACGAACCACGCCGAAGCCGTCCCGGTATTCCGTTGTTTCAATCGCGCTGGGCCTATAGTAAGCGGACATAAATTCAGAGGATTTTTGGACAAAGAAAGTAGGTGAACCGATTTTGATAAGGAGGCGGTAGGGGCCTTTTAAGCCGAAATCGGCGCTGTACCGGCCGAAATCCCAGGCCGCATCTTTCAGGTTCCATCCATAAAACAACTGCGCGACGTTGGCCATCGGGGCAATTAACATCGTTTTCAAGGGAAACCAGGCATTGGCGTCTATGGATTGACTATAAACCATATAAGCCTCGGTGGAAATAGCGCTCAGCCAGCGGTCGAATCCTTCCTGGCCGAATTTTTCCCGGACATATTTCTGAATTGATTTTAGCGCACGGCCTTTTACTTCCATTAGGGAATTTCCTTTTTCTCCTGGGCTTTTTCCTGGGTTTGGGTCGGCGGCGACGATTTTTCCTGGGCTGGCTGCGCCAACTTAAAACCAAGCTGTTTAAACACATCCCATTGATTATCGTAAGTCCAGGCTTTTACTATCTTCCCCTCGGAAAATTGAGCGATGATAACGGCATGAAGAATCACGGGTTTTGCCAATTTTTGGAAGGTCCCCTGGAAAATGTAACGCATAACCACTTTGTCATTTTTAGCGAAGAGGTCTTCAATCGAAATATGAAACCCGGGGTAATCTTTCATATTTTGAGTGATGGCCTGTCTGATCATTTCAGGCCCCAGTTGTTTTGTTTCAACGCCATTGATATAGAACAGGCAGTGGGGCGAAACCACTTCATCAGCTAATTCCGGTTTCCCTTTGTTCCATCCTTCATCCATTAAGTATTTGAAAAGCGCCGCGTTTTTCTCTTCCTGGCCTTCGTCCGGCGCGTATAAATAGGATTGGAAAGGTAATGTGATAATCATCGTAAGGACCCAGCTTAAAATGGCTTTCTTCATTTTACGCTCCTGTGGAATTCGATTTTGATAAAACTCCATTATTGTATAGAAAAAAAAAATCTTTTTCAAGAGGTTTAAAAATTTTTTTTGGAATATATCAATTTTTTTCAAAAGTCGCTTATCGTAAATCCCGGTAATATGATCTGTTATAAAACCAACGCATCAGCGGCGAGTTCGCAAACAGTTTTTATTTTGACATCCAATTGGTAGTGTTTATTCAGTTCCATGAGTTGGTCGATGCAGTTATGGCAGGGGGTAGCCACGATTTTTGCGCCGGTCTTGCGAATCTGTTCCGCTTTTACCCCGCCGGCTTTTAAACGCCTCTGGCTGAATTGAGTCATGGCCAGTTGCCCGCCGCCTCCGCCGCAGCAGAAATTTTTCTCGCGGTTGGGGATCATCTCGATAAACTGACTCACGGCATGTCTCAAAATAAAACGCTGCTCTTCGATGATCCCGCCCATGCGCACCAGATTACAGGGATCATGCAGGGTGACAGGTTCCTGGTTTTTAGCAGGGTCCAATTTAATCCGGCCTTCGCGGATGAAACCGGCCACTACTTCGAGAATACTTTTCACCTCGAAGCCGTATTTCTTGCTTAACCACTCCGGCGCTTCCCAGCGGTTGGATTTAAAGCCGTGGCCGCATTCGGCCAGGACCAACGTTTTGCAGCCCAATTTTGCCATGCCCTGGACCAGGCGGTCCGAAAGCATCCCCGCGGTCTCATCATCGCCGCTGTAGAGGCCGTAATTGGTAACATCGTAACTATCGGCGGCCAGGGTCCAGCTTTCTCCCGCGGCGTGAAACAGTTTGGCTACAGCCGAGATGGATAAAGGGAAAAACATAGCTTCGCGTGGATTAATTGTATAAAAATACCGGGCGTCTTTTTGGTCCATGGGAATCCTGGCTGCCGGGTCAGCGATCTCCGTTTGAAGTTCCTCTTCCAGCCATGACGCCGTTTCCAGCCAATCATCTTTTTTAATCCCCATATTGTTGCCTTTTTCAACGGCGGTCTCAATGGTAGATTGCAAACCCGGGGGAACCAGGCCAATAGCAGCCAATGCGCCCCTGGCCGCCCGGATAAGCGCGGCAATATTGATCCCGATTGAACAATTCAATGAGCATCTCCCGCACAGTGAACACCTCCCATAGAGAGAGTCCACCCATTCTTTTACCATCCGGTTATCAAAGGACTTCGCCCCGACCCAGCCGGGCATATTTTTCCCCATAAAGCTAAAATATTTCTTGAATATCCCGATAACCAGGCCCAGTTTATAGGCGGGTAATGATTGAATATCTTGATGCGTTAAATAATAATGGCAAGAATCGGCGCAGAGGCCGCAGTGGACACAGGAATTGAAATATACCGCAAATTCGCGGTTTATCTTTTCCGCAAAGACCTTTAAAGCCTTTTCCCTATCGGCTGGGCTCAACTGTTCTATTTTTTCATCGAAAGGGTCTTTGCTCACATAAGTTTCGTTTTCATTCATTTTAAACCTCGCAGTGAAGAAGCCATAAAGCCACTAAGGCACCAAGGCACGAAGGAACACCAAGAAATTTATTATTAAAAAAACCTTGCCGCCTTGGTGGCAAAAATTATTTTGGAAAACGCCCCTGCGGCCGTAAAAAATGCCGAAAAGAATCCGCACATAAAAAAAGAAAAAGCAGTGGCGAATTTTCCCCAGGGGCATATACAAAAACATGATAACGGCAGAGGCAAAAAGAAATAGGGTTACAACCGGCACCGGCACCGGTGACGGCGCCGGCAACAGGGTATGCAAAAAAGAGAGTATTAAGAAGATATCGACGATGATATTGGCGGCGAAATCATCCGGGCAGCTTAAGGCCCTCATGACTGGGGAGAAAATTCGTTTTGCCAGGAGGGCCAGCCCGGCAATGGCCCCGGCCAGGCTCAACACCCGGACAGGCAGGATCACGGCAGCCGGGAGTTGAATGGCCAGGATGACAATCAGCAGGTAAAGAAGGGATATAAAAATCCCGATGTGATAGAATATCCCGCCGATATAAGTCGGGAGGTGGTTTCGCGCGCTCTCTTTTTCCCAGGGCATCATTCCTTTGCCAAATGCATAGATGATTCCCTTTTTCCAATCGCCCCGGGGTTCGGCGTTAAGTTTTTTCTTTTCATGGGAAAAGGTTTTTAACACCAGGTAGGAGAGTGAAACCAGGGAGAAAAGAAAGGCGATAATAACGCCGAATTTCATGAAAGTCAGCATTGGTAACCTCTCTTTCTAACGATTATACGCAGCCGTCGGGTTTGGGGAGCCCTGCGATTTTAGCGGCGCCTTTGGCCGGGCCGGAAGGAAAGAGTTCATAGATATATTTCAGTTGAAACCCCGTGGTCTTACAAATTTTTCGAATCATGGGGGCCAGGTTGTTTTCCAGGTAGAATTCCCGGATATAATTAATCACCGCCCAGTGATCATCGGTCAGGTTGGCGATGTTATCCTCTTTCAAGGCAAAGAATACAGCGACTTCTTTATTCCATTCGTCCGAATTAACTAAGAAACCTTCTTCATTGACTTCTAACTTTTTTCCTTTAAAATCCACAAATGGCATGATTAAGTCCTCCGTTGTTTTTTGGATTTAAGACGCATTTAGAGAGGGGATTATATCATATCATTGCCCCGCTGTCTATTTTTTCAAGTGCTCGTCCCTACTTGACATGATGCCGTGCCTGTTATACTATTAGCCATTCAAAATGATTATGAAAAAAAAATACATTTTCGCAGCCATCGGGCTTTTTACAGTCTGTATTGCCGGTTTGGTTTTCCTTCTCTCAAAACCAAC
>JAUPLE010000239.1 GCA_030837085.1 Acidobacteriota bacterium
ATAGGTAAAGATAAAGCTTTTTTCGTGGATTTTGTTTCGATGGGCATGCTGTGTTGATTCAATATTCAATTTGTGCTTTAATATTATGAGCCGCGAAGAAAAAAACTTGGTGTCTTGAACTGGTGAGTCTTGGTGGCAACAGTTTCAGCCTCTCCGGCTGATGGCACGGCTGAAAGTGAAGAATCGTTGGCGGACGGCGGCTATTTTGGCGGAGAGGAGTTATCCAAAACTGTGGATAGAGGATATGAGGTGTCGCTGAATTTGCCTAAATATATAAAGGGGGATGGCGGCAATAAGTATCATAAGAGCAATTTTATTTATAACAGGGAGAAAGATGTATACATATGCCCTGAGGGAAGCGAATTGTTTTTTTATTATGAGAAGCCAGGGAGTGGTAAGAACTATCGAGTAAGAATTTATCGTTGTGTAAATGAGTCCGCCCGTCTTTGTCTTCGCCTTCCCCTGTCATTCCATTTTCTCAACAATCGGGGTTGCCTCTCCCGGATATTGTTAGCCGCATTAAAACAATGACAACGAAACTATATGCCAATGGTGTGAAACAATCGGGTTGGCAACCATTTAATGGTAAATTGTGGCAGCGCAATTATTACGAGCATATTATCCATAATGATAACGAATTATTCAAGGTCAGGGACTATGTCGATGAGAACCCGGCCAATTGGGAAATGGAAGCGCCTCCCCACGACCTTTTCCCATTTCCTCTTCCGTAAGAGCTAAACGCCTTGTTTCCGCTCCCGCAGGTTTGATTTTTCATTCCTTCATAATTCCATTTCAACGGTTGCCATTGAAATCATTCTGCCTCTAAATTTTTTCCCACGGCGTGCAAACAAAAATTTCTCAGTAAAATTTTCAAATTTTACAGTAAAAGTCTCAAATTTTACAGTAAAAGTTTTAAATTTTTCAGTAAAAATTTTTTGTTTATTTGTAAAAAATAAAAGTTTTTCAGAAAAAATAGAAATTACAGCCAGTCAATTTTAATTCCCAGCCTTTCATTTTTTATTTTGAAGGGCTGTAAATACCATAGAAACCGCTGGAACAAATTATCCACTGTTGACAGAAAAAATCCATTAGCGTACAATTCAAACGGGAATATAAGGTGAAGCGCCATGAAGAATGCGGATGATTATTTCAAAAGAGGGCTGCGGAATAATCTAAAAAATTATCCCGCGGCTGTGGTAGATTACTCCAAAGCCATCGAGATGCAGCCATCTCACAGGGAAGCCTATCTAAAACGAGGCACGCTCCGTTATAAAATATTAAAGCAATACCGGGAAGCGCTCAATGACCTGGATAAAGTCATCGAATTAAACCCGGATTGCGCCCTGGCGTATTTGCACCGCGGCATTGTTAAATGCCATCTCCTTATGTTTGCCGAGGCTTTACCGGATTTCGACAGGGCGGAAGAATTGGACCCCAACGATGAAAGGGTTTACCTTAACCGTGGGAAATGCAAGTACATGCTGAAATATGATGAGAAAGAGGTTCGCCTGGACCTGGAAAAGGCGTTTTTGTTCGGTTCAACGGCGGCAGCGGATATGATAAGGATGTTTTACGGGGCCGACCGCGATTCAATAAGGGAAAAGTTAAACGCCGCCGTGAATAATAAAAAGAAAACCATGGTTTGATTTTGCCATCTTTATAAGCCTTCTATTTATCAGGCTGCGAATAATAATTCTTGGGCCTGAAATGGAAGATCAATGATAAGAAAATATGATTCCGGGTACAAATAATCCTCCCCGGACTCATCCACGATTCTGAGGTAGCCTTCTTGCGAGGCTCGCTTATCAGGGATCATTTTATAGATTTTGCGTACTTCAATATCCTCACAATCGTCATTCTTCACACACAGCGCGAATATCGATTCACTGTTTTTCATGTTTATTTCTCACTTTTAGTCCAAAAAACGTTTGATTTTAAATTTTCTTTTGCCGATCCCATGGGCCTCGTACCAATGAACTTCAGCCATGCCGATACGGCCGTCTGCGAGACGAACGGTGGCAATACCTTTGAGCTTTCGCCAATGTCCATAGCCATACTGCTTCCGCAGCCGCATAATGTCTCGAATTCGGCCACCTACGGCAATTGTCTCAATCTCCTGAATATTCCCAATGATTTCGAAATTCATGCAATTCCCTTTCAAATCATGTAACATTAAGACCACTAATTGGCCCGGCAGGATAATAGATTACCATAAATGAGGGAAAAAATCAAAAAAAGGAAGGACGAACATTTTGCTTGTCCCAAAAAATTTACAAGTCCAGTGGAATATCATAATAACCGCTGATTTCCAGGATGATGGTTCGTTCCATTCCCGGACAACGGGACGGAGAATCAAAAATCAAACCAACCGAAGCCCCCTGGGGCGACAATTTTAAATAACATCCATCCTGCGCAGCCAGGGTTTTTGGTTTCACTGCCCGCAGTTTCGTAACTTTTACCGGCAAATCCCCGGAATAATCCACTGCAATATAATCGATCATCCATGAAGCCGCCGGGGGAATCAATTTGATGCGAAGCATATCGCCCGTAACCCCGGAAAGATCAACCGGGTAAACATGCGTCCCCGGCGCCAGGGGCGAACCACCGGCAATATTGCCCATGATTTTCCAACCGTCGTCAGTTTCTACCCTCAGTTGAAGCGAAAGAGCTTCTGCCTCGGCTAACATATCTTTGATTTTAACAAAGGCTGGCCCCTGGGTTTCGATTTCTTCCAGTACCGCAGGGGCGTTCTTCCCGTACATCGCCAGATGACGTTTCAACACCCCCGCTCCCCAGAAAGAATTACATCCCTTAAAGATTACTTTCGCTTCCGCGGCGTCTTTCGGCCTGGGAAATTCGAATATTAATCCTGTTTTCGATTCAATTGCGCCGGGCAACTCCTGGCCTTCAACCTCCGCTTGCCAGTAAAGTTCATCATTATTACCGACAAAGGGAAGCAAGTCATTTCCTTCCGGGTCATAGGCCCTTAAGGGGGCCGTGGGATCGGTAATGGTATGAACAGCGCCGGATACACCCGGGGCTGCAATAACTCCCATCGGGTGATCCACTGCCAGCAATTGCACATGATCCAGGTAATCCGCCGCATCCACTTCATTGACTGCCAGGAGACGGTACTGATGGTTCACTTCCGCTAAAGATGAAAGTACTTTCCATTCCGTTCGTTTAAACCCCGGCCCGACAGCCCCGGCCAAAGATTCCGCATCCAGGGTATAGGCATTGCCGTCAAAGGAATAAATAAACGGGCAAAAGGGATCGGATAAAGCCATTCCTACAATACCAATTGCGGCAAGTAAGCCGAAAAAGCCGACAATAGGCAGCAGAACTCCACTCCCGAATCCCCTGGGTTTCCTAAGCCACACGCGCTTGACTTCATTTAACGGGATAGATATCCGCTTAACCGGTTTCCCGGGCTCATCGGCGACTTCGCTTTCAATCACATTCATAACAATTCTTCCCGGTTCACCGTTAAATTCGATCCATTTATCCGAAGTAGTGACCACTCCCAGTATCTTTAGAGAAGGGGCCTTTCCCCGGGGAATATCCTTTTCAGGTATTACTTCTTCAATATGCGTCGAAATACAATTGAAAAAGGTAAAAAGTATGACGGTTATTAGTGCAATCAATTTTTTATTCATCGTATACTCCTGATTTTTTCCTTTTTTCCAGGAAAAACACCGGCTATGCTCCGAGTAAAATGCCAAACACCGTAATAATAGAAAATATGCCTATCCCAACATACATTTTCCTAAAAAACTCGGACACGCTCGATTTCCGCAGCCAAACTCGTTGGACTTCCGAAAGGCGGATAGACGATACTTTTTTCACTCCCCCCTCGTTTTTCAGATAGATGATTTCATCGTTGACAATTTTTCTCGGCGTATCGAACTCGATCCAATCCCCGGAGTTAGTGACCACAGCCAGGATTTGACCGCGGTGACTTGTCATTTCATCGACTCGTATCATCTTCTGGGTATAGCAGGAAAAACTCAAGAGGCTAAAAACAGTTAAAACAAAGATCGCTAATAATTTTTTGCCCATGGTTCACCTCCTTATCCATTTTAACAAACTGAGAAAATTTGTCAAGTGCAGGAAAATTCCCTTGCTTCACAGCGTATTTATGTTAAAATACTTCCTTTGGAATTCAAACCCGAGACATAATATGAAAGACAAAATAAGAAAATATATCCTACACCCGGCGGCGGAATGGGGCTCCCGGTTACCCCTGCTGGGCCGAGTAATCAAACGCTGTAAAATCAATCGCCATTATACCGTTGAGCGGCAAGTTCTAAAAGGAAAGCACCACACCACCTGCCCCCACCAGAGTATCCTGTTCTTCACCGTTTACAAAGCCGGTTCTTCTTTCCAGGGCACATTCCTGAAGAAAATAATGGACCGGGCCGGGATAACCTCCGTAGACCTGGACGGCTATTTTTACCAACTGGGCCTGGGCGGCCAATGGGAAAGAAACGGCCGGGTTATGGTAAATGTCCCTTACCGGACTAAAGGTTATTTCTACGGCCCGTTCCGCTCCTGGAACCGTGGAATCCCTAACATCGACGACTATAAAATTCTTTTGGTCTTACGCGATCCCAGGGATGTCATCGTCTCCGCTTATTATTCCATATACAGCCACATCATGCCCACACTGGAAGGAAAAGAGAAACATCAAACCCGTGTAAACCGCAGGAAGCGTCTGCGGGAACTGTCGGTTGATGAATATGTTATCACGAAACTCGATTCCGACTCCCATTTCCTGGACCGTTATTACGAATACCACAAGGAACTAATGGGAAAGCCCAATGTGCTTTTCCTCAAGTATGAAGATATGGTAACCGATTTCGAACC
>JAUPLE010000240.1 GCA_030837085.1 Acidobacteriota bacterium
CTGCTTTTCCCATTTCCATTTCTGCCGTGGCCATGTTTACATCTGCCGTCGTCGTGTTTGCATCTGCCGTGGTCATGTTTACATCTGCCGGCGTCGTGTTTGCATCTGCCGTGGCCATGTTTACATCTGCCGGCGCCGTGTTTGAAACTGCCGTGGTCATGTTTGCATCTGCCGGTGTCATGTTTAAAACTGCCGTCGTCGTGTTTGCATCTGCCGTGGCCATGTTTACATCTGCCGGCGTCGTGTTTAAGTCTGCCGGCGCCATGTTTAAAACTGCCGTGGCCAAGTTTAAAAGTGCCGGGGCCATGTTTACATCTGCCGGGACTATGTTTAAAACTGCCTCAGGCATTTCCAAAACTGCCGCGACTATTTCCACATCTGCCGCGGCATTTGCCAAAGATGCTCGGGCATTTGCCACAGGAGGTTTGTCATTTGACAAAGATTATCAGGCATTTGCCGCGGGAGGTTTGTCATTTGCCCCAGGAGCTTTGGCATTTGCCTTAACTGCGGTGGTATTTTTCGCAGGCGCCGCGCCATTTCCTCCGGCTGCCTTGCAATAATGCTTCTTCTTCACTTTATCTTCAATACGGACCGCTTTTGGTGAGTGGTGAGTGGTGAGTGGTGAGTGGTAAAAAAAATCTGTGCTAATCCGTGTAATCTGTGGACCACCGTTCTTTCTTCTATTTTTTTCCGCTCTTCCGTTGCCGGATTCGTAGCCTTGTTTTTTTCTTTCGTCATTCATCCTGGGGGTAAACAGCGGCAAATATGGTCAATTTGACTGCTTCGCCGATTCGTTTTATTTCAGGACGCTTGCCGGAAAGCACGGAGCTATCTCTTACTAAATTTAAGAATCCTTCTCCGCGGGCTTCCATGAAAGTAGTCCCGGTGATAGGGCTTTCAAAGTCTCTCATGAAACCGGCAAGCTGCTGATTCCTTCGCACCGGTTGACAGCCGGCATAAAGATTTTCTTCGGTTAAGGTATTGTGCAGTCCCCCGGGATTTTGGATTTCAATACGGTCGGGGAAAAGGCGAATAATGATCTGGGAACCGGTTAACTCATAATCCCGGTGAACCACGGCATTCACCACCGCTTCCTGCAGCGCCGTATCCACATAAGAGGGTAAGTTCCGGCGTCCCAGGCTTTCCTTTTTCGCTAAAGTGGCAATAAGTGGAGAGGTTTGAAAATACTGCAAAACCTGGAGGATTTGTTCGGGCAGTGGGCCGGTAATCCGTTTGGAATCGGTGGTATTTCCATCGGCCACGGGATGGCGGTAAGCGGCGATATCGATCACGGCGCCGTCCAATATTTTTTCCGGGCGCTCGGTAAAAAGGAGAATTCCCAGGTTGGTGGGTACGGTTTTGCCCTCTGTGTCGATTGCCAATTTCAAGTTGACGAGGAGTTGATTAAAGGTAAGTTGCTCCGACGAAGTACTGCGTCCGAAGCGGCGTCTGTAATAGGCTTCGAAACGGGATAGATCGATCATCTCCATGGGAGCGCCCGGAGCAGGACGTTCCTCGAAGGGCATGGTCAAGTTTTTGGCTGAAAATAGCCTGCCTAACTGTTCCGCCGGGATGGGATGGACATGACTACCGATGCGCTTTAAAAATCGGCCATCCAGGGTCTGGTGTACATAGAAACGAGACCTGGGGATATCGACTTTTAAGCAGAGTCGAGGCGTACCCGTTTCATCGGGTAGGCTCATCCAATTTAAGGTCGGTTCCAGAAGGGGTTTGCAGTTGTTAAGGGCCACATTCACTACAAATTGTTCCAGGATGTTTCGTTTGGCAGGATCAATTCCCACGATAACGCCGTCATCCCTGACGCCGAGTACCAAAACCCCACCTTCGGAATTGGCAAAGGCACAAAACTCTTCAGCGAGTCTATTGGGCGCTTTTCCTTCTTCATTGCCAAAACGTACCTGTTCGCCGCGGAAAACGATCTCTTTTAATTCGAGGTAACTATCTTCCAACGCCGTTATTTCCCGCATTAATTCGTCTATATCATCATACATTTTTATTTCCCGTGAGTATTAAAAATGGTATTTTTCTTTCCGGAGCCGGAAGGCTTTTTCGGAACCTTCCATTATATCTAGCACTGCCCCGGCAACTTCCTGGCGATCCAATCCGCCCTGGGTTCGGCATTTCCCGCGTCCTTCCCTGGCCTCAAGGGCATAAACCAATTCGGCGTCGGCATTGACAGGGATATTGGCATTGTGCGTAACAATAATCATCTGCCGTTTTTGCCTGACATTCCGGATCATGGGCACAAGTTCTTGAAAAAGAAATTCACTGTCCAGTTGATCTTCGGGTTGGTCGATGAAAACCGGTCCATTGCCGGACCCCAGGAGTAGAGATAAGATTGCGGTATTTTTTTGACCGGTGGAAAGATCATTATTGCCAAAAGAACCGGCCAGGGTATCATCATGGCGTCTAAGGGTTAGGTCGGCTCTGTCCGGGATGCGCATCTGGAGAAGTTTGAACCACTCATCGGCTTTTTCGTTTTTTACAATCTTAATTTCTTTGAGATATTGCCTGATTAGAGGTGGGAGGTCATGATCATCAGGATTTACAAGGCACTTCTGCAGCCACTGGACCGGGTTTCCAGGCAGCCACTCGGCTTCATCTCCAGGTGCCTGTCGGTTCTTTTCCAGCGCTTCTTGTTTTTCGATATAGTCAAGGAAGGCATCAAAGAGCTGATCCCCAATGTTGTCTTTCCCGACCGCCGGATCATAATCGTCCCAGATCCGTCCCGCTGCCTTGCGCCGGTCCGGGGCTAATTGGCCCCAGGCTTCCAGAAATATTTCCCGGTTCCCGGCAAAGGTCACGGATACATCAACAATGGACTTACCATTGCAGGTTCGGGGCATGTTATCGTTATTAATAATTTCGTCAAGAAATTTTCGTCGCTCTGCGGTTTCATTCTGCCAGCATTGGGTCAACTTATTGAAAAGCGTTTTTATTACAGGTTTTTTGCTCTTTAAACTGTTTATTTCCGCTTGTTTGGCCTGCAAATCGGCATTCTTGGAACGGTATTGGAGTTCGATCTCTCGGAGGTGTTCTGCCTCCTGGGGGCTAAGTCCTTTTTCCCGGCAAGCGGCGTTAAATCGTTCCTCAGCCCGGGTAATAGCATCGTGTACTTTTTTCCAATCCGGGTGGTTCGAAGTGGCCTGCCGGAAATTCTCTATAAAGTCCCGGGCTGCGGAACGAATGGATTCTGCCAGGGTGCGGTAAGCCTCACCGACATTTTTATCAACTTGAGAAAAAAAAGTCTTTTCCGGGAAGGTTTCCATACGACTACCTAAAGGAGGAGGTTCAACTTCCCATTCTTCAGTTAGTGCGTTTATATTTTTTTCTATTTCTTCGGCCTTTTTTATCAAAGATTGGAGATACCGCTGCGCTTCCTGGGCAGCCCGGTGTTTTTTAAGATCTTCCTGCACCTGGGTCCTGGTTTCCAGTTGACGGCTAAGTTCTTTAACTTCCTGCTCCAATGCCCCAAATTCTTTTTCCAATCTTTTTAGGGTCAGTAACACCTGGTGGGCGGCTATTATTTGGTCGATAATGACGTTTGCCTCTTGCCGTTGTTTTTCCAATTTTTCCCGAACTAAGTTATCGATGAATTCAATCAATATCTCTGGCTGGCCAGTGATCTCGGTAATCTCTTCCTGGCTGAAGATAAGCGTATTGAGCAATCGGAAAACCGTTGGCTCATCATTCACCTGCCGCTCCACAACCTGGGATTTTTCATTCAGCGTATTTACCAGAAAACGATCTTGGAGACCCCCATGAGAAACATCTAGCTCAATTTGCGTCGAATCGGTAAAGCACTCCTTAAGACGATTGATTTGCTTCGCAGCCTCCTGAATAGAGTTATCGCTGAGATCGAGAGCAGCGTCGCCTCTCAGCCCGAGTCTGAGACTCTCAAAAAGCATGGATTTACCACTGCCCCTGCCGCCGATGATGCAGTTCAAGTGGGGTGAGAAATAAACGGTTTGATCGGCCAGGAATTTCGTTCCTTTAATGCTGATGGAGCGAACATGAGTATGATTTGCGGCAGGAGGTTTGGAATCCAGGCAAATGCGCGAACCAGGGTCCAGGAAAGCCTGGCGTAGAGATTCGATAGAAGACCGCGACATTTTGATCCAGGAGAAACGTTTGCCTAACACATTGGCATCCTTAGCATGGTCGGCAGCGTTTTCCAATTTTTTGGCGTCCGATGAACGGATAGCAGCCGGTTGGCGACCGGGCATAAGTCTTTTCCATTCAGGGTTAAAACCTTCAAGGATATCGCGTGGTTTTCCCACCAGTGGCCACTCGCTCACTTCTACGGCATAAAGGTCAGGATTATTTTTAAAATCAGGAATATTGGTTGGAGTATTGCAGATACCATCATCACTGAAGGCATGAGCAGCGATAACGATACCCCCCGATTCATTTTGAGTCTTATTTAACAACTCCCGCAAGGACAAGCATCGCCCCTGCAGTTGGGGTTGTTGGGGTTTACCGTTTATCATTCTTTTCGTAACCGGTAATTCCATTGCAGTCAATATTTCGGATAATCTCTGCAACTCTTTGCCTTGCTTGACCGGCTCAAAAAGACAGACTACATGGTAACGAATATCCAGCTCAAAACCGGGGAAAATGATCAAAGGATGCTTATCGAATTCTTTAGCCACGGTACCATTTTGCTCAACTAAATGGGTTAGAAACCACTTCCGATGATCGGACTGGGCGCTAAAATTGTGATCGGTAATGGCAATGCACTCCAGACCCAATTGATAACATTGCCTTAGAAATAACCGGGCTTTTTCTTGAATATCCTCCTCAGTCCGTGGATATTGAAGTCGAATGGAAGAATCCTGCCAATGTTTGGCGTCTTCCGGGGTATGGAGATGCAGGTCGCACTTATACCAGCGCATCCCTTGATAACCGTCAGACATTTTTATATGGCCTCCTTTCACTCAACCGGGTCCCAGCCGCCCCGGGTTATTAACTGTCCTATGCTTATCAATTAAGTCACTGACGAAAGCATTCAAGATTCAATTAATACCAGATTTTTTTTTATTTGTCAACCGGGAGCTTTCTTTCTTTTCCCTGGTCGCCGAAGACAGTAACTTCCCCCTGTCCTTTTTTTATTACATATATTGAAAAGTGTACCAATCAAGGCACATAAGGTTCTTCATTTCCCTGGCAACAGACTTGCTGTATATATGCCCAAGTTAAAAAAACAGACAATGGAGGAAAATATGAAAAAATATCTGATGATGTCAATAATGTTTATATTGGCCCTGATTATTGCAGGAGGAATTTTATATGGTTCAAATCCTGAAGAAGGGTCGATTTATGGGCACATTTCGTATATAGAAGGTAACCCTAAAGTTATCAGGGCGGATCAAACCCAGGAAGACGGCGTGGTTAACCTGCCAATAGCCCCGGGCGATGTGGTTCTAACCAATGATAACTCCCGGTGCGAACTGCAATTCGATAACGGGACCGTCATGAGGCTGGACAAACAATCCCGGCTAAAAGTGGTCACGGTTCTGGCCAAATCCCTGACTTCCAATTGGAAAATCACCACCCTGGAACTCCAGGAAGGGAAGCTGTATTCGATTAACCAATCGTATAACCGCGAATGTTTCCAGGTCGTTACTCCCAATGCGGCTATCAATTTGAAAAACAACTCAATGGCTACGATTATGCTCAAGGGAGGGGAATCCCACCTGGCCTGCGACAGGGGTAAATTCGACGTGATGTACGGCGGAGAAATTAAAAACCTGCAAGCGGATACGGTTCACAAAGGAGAAAGCTATATCGTAAACGCCGATAACAAGTTCCTAAAAAATGAAAAGCGGGACATTGATTTCCTGGCCTGGAACCAGTATATAAATAACAATTTCAAGGAACTTCATTACGGCGTCAACAAGGTCCCTAAAAAGATATATAAATATTCCAAAGGCCTGGTAACCTGGGCGGAAAAATGGTCCTCATTGGTGGGCGAATGGATCTATGACGATCTTTTCGGTTATGTGTGGAAACCGCTGGACCCACGCTATGCTCACCCGGGCCGCCTCTTCCTCAACGCCACCTATACAACAATAAACGGTCAAACATTCCTGGTGCCCAATGAGCCCTGGGGCTGGGTGCCATCGCACATGGGCACATGGGTCTGGATGAAATGGGGATGGACATGGATTCCCGGTAATGCGTTCACCCCCGGCATCGACTGGTTCGGCGCCGCGGAATTCGGCGGCTTCGGTGGCTTCGACGGCTTCTTGGACTTCTGGGGCTTCGGCTATTCCTCCCTCTACTACTGGATGGATAGAATTTACGGCGGCTTCGACTATTACTATATCTACCGCAACCACGGCATCGATCATTGGCGCATGGCTTATGAGGCAAAATTTAAAAAGACGGCTCCCAACCCTTCCTATAAAGGTATTCCTAAAGAAATCCACGCTATTTTCAAAAAAATGGACGGAACGCCTGTGACCGGCATTCAAAGCCGGTTGGGTAAATTAAGCCCGGAAATTGAGCAAGCGATTTTTAAAGCGCCTATCAAAGAGGGTGCCCCGGTTCAACAACTCAATTCCATGGCCAATCACGCTAAACAAGAAGGCAGTCCGGCGAACCTGGCGAAACCGGCGGTTCCGGTTGAACCCGGACTTCAAAAAGCGATTAACACGAACCCCGCCAATATCATCAATACCCTCAGATACTCGAATATGGTCAAAAGCAACTCGGTGAAAGATGTTAGAGCTTACCGTGACTGGAACCCGGATAAGGCATGGGCCTTTAATAATGGCGTTAAAGTTCAATATTCCAGTAAAACCAATGAAGTGGTGTGCCCAAACCTGGGGCTTCGTTCCAGCCAGATCTCCCAGCGGCAAATGAATGCGCTAACCATGGGGAGCCAGGGTCAGAGCAATTCCAGGGGATTCGGTTCATTGGTGGGCTCTGACAGCGGCGGACCTTCACACACGATGACTGGTTCGAATTCCGGCGGTCCCACCTCTTTCAGCAGCAGTAAAGGAGGCGACTCCGGCGGCAAAGGCCAGGAAAAGAAAGATTAATTAGTAAGGTAAGGGATAAGAAAAAATAGATGACGGCAGGCGGCTTCTAGCGCCTGCCGTTTTTTTTTCAGCGCTTTTTTAATTCACATCTTCCATATTGCCCCAGGTTTTGCCTTTTTTTAAGGTCACTTTTAAGGGGACATGCAATTTAACGGCATTCTCCATTTCGGTTTTGACGATATTCAAAAGCTCTGCCTCTTCTTCAAGGGGATATTCGAAAACTAATTCGTCATGTACCTGCATTATCAACCGGGTTTTCATTTTTTCCAATTTTTTTTGGATATTAAGCATTGCAATTTTAATGATATCGGCGGCGCTCCCCTGGATTGTGGTATTGATGGCCATGCGTTTGCCATTCTCTTTGACGGTCTTGTTGGCGCTGAGAAGCTCAGGAATATGCCGACGCCGGCCGGATATGGTTTTCACTTCGGGATATTTTTCGGCCTCGGCCAGTACTTTTTCCATATAGGCTTTGACCCCGATGTATTTTTCAAAATACATATCGATAAAACTCTGGGCCTCTTTATAACCTACGCCGAGTTCTTTGGAAAGGGAAAAAGCGCCGCTGCCGTAAAGGACGGAAAAATTGATGACCTTGGCCCGCTTACGCCGCTCCTTGTCGCTTGAAAACATGTCTTTACCGAATACGGTATCGGCGGTATGTTGGTGGATATCAAAGTCATTTTCAAAGGCTTCCACGAGGTTTTTATCCTGGGAAAAATGGGCCATGACTCTTAATTCGATCTGGGAATAATCGGCCGCCAGGAGCAACTTGCCTTGCTCGGCAATAAACGCATCCCGGACATCGATACCGCCGGTCTCACCCACGGGGATATTCTGTAAATTTGGATCCGAAGAAGATAACCGGCCCGTGGCGGTGACGGTCTGGTTGTACGATGTGTGAACGCGATCGCCGGTATCCACGGTCGCCAATAATCCTTCCAGGTAGGTGGATAATATTTTTTTATAGGTCCGGTAATCGATGACTTTCGCCACGATGGGGAAACTTTTTAACTCGCTTAATACTTCATTATCGGTGGAATAGGATTTGGTCTTGCGGGTCCGTTTTTTTACCGGCAGGTTCATTTTTTCAAACAGCAATTCCCCCAACTGCTGCGAGGAATTGACATTGAAACGATGACCGGCAATGGCATATATTTCTTCTTCGATTTCGGTAATAGTTTTTTGGAACCGGCGCGCCGATTCTTTTAAAAATGCCACATCCAGCTTAACGCCTACATATTCCATGTCGGCCAGGACTTTTACCAGGGGCATCTCAATGGTATCGTACAGGCGGCGTAAATCTTTTTCGTCGATCTCTTTTTCCATGTGTTTGATCAAGCGTAGGGAAAGGTTGGAATCATCGATGCAATAGCGGCTTAGCCGGTCCAGGTCGACGGCGATTAAGAGTCCCTGGTCTTTGTCTTTGCCCACCAGTTCATTGTATTCTACCTGTTTATAATTGAGTAGTTCCAGGGTGAGGTCCTTGAGGCCGTGCGTCCGGCGGTTGGCATGGAGCAAATAGGACATGACCATGGAATCGTCCTGGACCCCTTTCACATCGATGCCGTATTTCTTCAAATGCAAGATGTCGAATTTTAAGTTATGGCCGGTCTTTTTGATCTCGTCGCTTTCGAAAAGGTCTTTCAACTCAGCTTTAAAATCGTCCATGGTAATGGTTATATCCTGGTACTGGTTTTTTTGATATATTAAGGGGATATAATATCCTTGGTTCTCAAAGGAGATGGAAAGTCCCACAACGTCTGTTTTGAAAAATTCAAGGCCCGTGGTTTCCAGGTCATAAGCAAAATATTTTTGGTCCAGTATTTTCTTCTTCAGTTCTTTGAGTTGGCTGAGGTTTTTGATGATTTCGTATTTTATATCCAGCGGGGTCCCGGCTTTTTCCTTTTCTTTAACTTTTTCTCCTTCGTCTCCGTCTTTCAATTTTTTTAAAAGGCTCTGGAAGGACAATCTTTCATAGAGGGCGATCAACTGTTGGTTTATTTCATCTTTAAAGGGTACGAGATTGATATCGATGTTCAATTGGGGGGCATTGGCCAGGTCGATCAATTGCCTGGCGATATGGAGGGAATCGAGATTGTCCTGGATTTTGGCTTTGATTTTTTCGCCTACTTTTTCGAGGTGCTGGAGTAAATTGTCTACGGAGTTGAATTGTTCGATGAGTTTCAGGGCGGTTTTTTCGCCGATGCCGGGCACGCCCGGGATATTATCGGATGAATCGCCGGTCAGGGATAGATAATCGACGATTTGTTCGGGCGAGACGCCGAAATGTTCTTTGATGCCCTGGGCGTATAGTTTCTCTTTCAATTTGGGGTGAAAAATGGAAATGTTTTCACTGGCGGCGGTCAGTTGGAAGAGGTCTTTATCGGCGGTAAAGATGACGACCTGGTTGCCGGCGGCGGCTTCGCGTTTGGAGAGGCCGGCGATGATATCGTCGGCTTCGAACCCGGGGAATTCCAGGGCAGGGATACCTCTGGCCTGGAGGTACTCTTTAATATGGGGGAGTTGGGCCACTAATTCTTCGGGTGGGGAGAGGCGTTTGGCCTTATATGCGCTGAATAATTGGTGGCGGAAGGTTTTTTCCCTGACATCAAAGGCTACACTGATGCGGTGGGGTTTCAAGTCCCGGATTAAATTTTCAACCCGGGTAATAAATCCGTAAGTGGCGCCCGTGGGGTCGCCTTTCAGGGTTCTCATTTCCCGATACGAATAAAAGGAACTGAAAACCAGGTACATCCCATCTATCAATAAAATTGTTTCACTCATCGTGCATATGTATACGTATCAATCTTTCAGTGTTGGGTGTCAGGCGTTATCCGGGGTGAGTTTCTTCATTATTCAGGTATTCCAGCACCATTTCGTCGAGGGGGACGTCGTCGATTACCTGGGTTTCCATGGAAATCAGGTGCATGAATTTCCCGCCCCGCAGTTCGGTGATTACTTCATCGTGTTGGGTTTTCATAATGTCTTTGATACGTTTCCTGAGATCGGATTTTTTAAGCAGGTGTGCGTACCCGATGCGCCTGGATAATAGTATCTCGCCGCTGTGATAGACCAGGGTTTCCACCAGGGGATTATCCTGGCCTTTATCCTCTGTCTGGATATGAAACATTTCATCCCTAAACTTAACGTCTGTATTAAATCCTACTATCATAGGAAAATCATAATGTATTATCTAATTTTTGTCAAGAGAAAAATGTTGACCATGAAAACTTTGCCACCAAGAGACGGCGCACCAAGACACAAAGGAACACCAAGAAGGATTCGGGACAGTCAAATTTCTCTTTTTTCGAAAAGCCTTGATAATTCACGTGGGGAGGTTTAACGGGAAGAAAAGCCTTGCGCTCCCCGACTCCCCCCTTGCGCTGGTGGACTTCAGCCTTGCTCTACTTTCCCCGGGAGTTTCGCCTGATGTCCTCGGCGTTTCATCTTGCCACCAAAGATTTGGGGACATGGGACCTTTTATTTTCTCATCCGTGTGATTGTTATTCGCGGGAAGTTTTTTAATATGAATATAATCAATTGAAAATTCATTGAGAATTCGTTATAATATTTCCATGAGCATGAAACGATATAAAATATTCTTGGCGTCTTCTGAGGAAATGTCTCAAGAGCGAAAGGAAATTGCCCTGATGATCTCGCGCCTGAATAACAAATGGACGGAAGAAAAGGATGTTTACATAGAGCTAGTTGTTTGGGAAGACATGCTGCGCGGTGTCCAGGAAGGCGGTAAACCTATACTGGATTATTTTAATCAAGAGATGTTGCAATGCGATATAATGATTGCGCTCCTTTATCGAAAAGTAGGGCAATTTACCGAAAAAGAGTTTAACCTGGCTTATGAGAATCTAAAAAAGGGTAATAAACCCCATTTTATTTTTTTATATTTCAAAAGTGGCAGTGTCCCTATTGAAGATATTGATGAGGGATCCCTAAAAATATCGAAATTAAAAAAGGAAATCCAGCAATTAGAACAGATTTATAACTCTTTCAATTCCATGGAGGATTTAACTCTAAAACTTCAACGGCAATTGGAATTGGCGATTCTACAAAAACAAGAAACTAATGCGGGAATCGAAGCTTATAGAGAAGAGAGAGCGAGAGAGGATCTTGAAAATTATAAACGGCGCCTGTCGCAAGAACTCTGTTACCTGGATTTTACCGGTTTAAACGCCATTTTACCGAAACCCATGAATTTGGAAGACCTCTATGTAAAACTTCGGGTAAAGGTATCGATGGCGGATTCCCATGAGATTAGAGACATGGTTACTCTTTTCAAACAATGGCATAAGCAAAAACAAAAAGAGCAACAGCCACTCCGTATGGTGATCCTGGGTCATCCGGGAAGTGGTAAAACGACACTGATGAAGTGGATTGCGCTTCAGTGTTTGAAAACTAGGAAAAATGAATTCTTCTCGCAATTCACACCGGTCTTCATTTCGCTGAAAAAACTAGGGGTAAACCCGGAAAACACATTCCGCAAAAACAACATCATCGATTTAGTTATCCATCTCCATGAACAAGAAAATTTTTCAGGCGGCTCATTTTTCAATGATCAAATGAAGTCAAACCGCCTGCTTTTCCTGCTGGATGGGTTGGATGAGATTGGAGACGAGAAAATTCGGCGGGAAGTGATCGATTGGATTCAAATACAGAATATCAATCAAAATTCACTCATTGTGACAGCCCGTTTTGCCGGTTTGAGCGAAACGGAAGGATTACATTTCCCTGGGGAAATACCGGTAGCTGAAATTCAAAGCTTCGAGATGAACGATGTGGCCTCATTTTTAGAAAACTGGTATCGAAGTGTCTCGCCAGTATTTAGAGAGAAAAATTTCGAGGATGGTGAGAAAATATACAATGATTTAATTGCGATTATTAAGGATGACCGTTATAAAGACCTCCGGGAGCTTGCGGTTAATCCGCTGCTGTTAACCATCATCGCCATCGTTCACCGCGCCAGGGCGCTGCTTCCAATTGAACGGCACAAATTATATGAAGAATGCCTGAGAGTGATGATTGAATTGTGGAACCTTGCTAACCGGAAGATCAGTGTAAGCTTTTCTATTGAAAACAGCATATCACTTCTTTCAGAAATTGCATTCAACTTAATGGAAGCAAAACTCCGGGAGATGGAAAAAAAGCAGATCGAAGAATATTTACCTGGATCGATTGAAAATCATCCACGAGATTTCTTTTTGAAAGAGATGGCATTAAAAGCTGGGATTTTGTATGAATGCGAAGGAAAATACGGCTTCCTACATTTTGCCTTTCAGGAATACCTCGCCGCCCGTTATTTTTCCAAAAAGTTTTATGACGCTAAAACGATAATCGAGACCGTCGATAAATACATCGGCGATGAAATGTGGCATGAAGTATTGGCTATCGTTTTAAAACTCATGCCTCAAAAATCAGATATAATATTGAATCATATCATCGCTTCCGCTGAATTACCCCCCTTTTATTTGAAATCTATCGAGATAGAAGATATTAAGTGTTTTAAAGGTAAACATTTTTTAAATCTCACGGAAGATGACGGGAAACCCGCAAAGTGGTCCGTCATCCTTGGAAATAACGGCACGGGGAAAACCACTTTACTCCAATCTATCGCTTTGCTGGATCCCCTGCGGTTAAAAGAAAATACCCTTTTGACGGATACCGATTTGCAGGGTTGTGAATATGTAATTACCCGGAAAGAAAATGGAGACAGCGCTTTTAAAAATATAAAGGGGACAATATATTGCGACTTTAAAAACAGTTCCCCGTCCTGGAAATTTCTAATAAAGAATATCGATATGATACAATCCGAAAGGTCTTCGGATAGGGAATCGTCAAATAAACTCTTTGCCCCTGTCATATACGCCTACGGCGCATCCAGGAAATCGGGAGAAGCTGTATTAACTGGGTCAGAAATTAGAAACAGGCATGATAACCTTTTTAAAGATACGGATTTATTGAACGCTGAAGAGTGGCTTGTACAGGCTGATTATGCCGCCAGCAAAAAAGCAGAACCCAGGGCCACCGAAAACCTGAAAAAAATAAAAAAAATACTGTTGGACATTCTCCCGGATGTGATAGGATTCGATTTTAAAACGAGCAATTTGCGTAACTTTGTAGAATTCAAAACCGACTATGGCTCTGTTCCGTTTAAAGGTTTGAGTCTAGGTTACCAGGTCATGATTTCATGGATAGTCGATCTGGCCAGGCAGATGGTTGAACGTTATCCCCAAAGTAAAAATCCTCTTGCCGAACCTGCTGTCGTCCTGGTCGATGAAATTGATCTCCACCTCCATCCATCCTGGCAGCGCGACCTCGTTCATTTCCTTAGTAAGCATTTTAGCAAAACCCAATTTATCGTAACTGCTCACAGCCCCCTTGTCGTTCAATCCGCCGAAGATATCAACCTGGTACTTTTACAAAAAGACATGGATAAGGGTTCTGTATCTATTATAAATAAAGTAAATGTCTCTTATTATGGTTGGTCCCTGGAAGAAATACTAACCGACTTGATGGGATTGGAAAAAACCATTTCGGATAAATATTTCGACCTAACAAAAAAGTTCCAGGAGGCAATTTATAAAGAAGACCTCGATACGGCAAAAAAAACCTATAATAAATTGGATAAGATACTCCATCCTGATAATCACGTAAGAAAATTAATGCGTATCCAGATGGCGGCGCTGGGAGGAAAAAACGGAGAATGATTCGGCTGAAGCCCATTGAAAAACCCCTGGAACTTACGCCTGGAAAAGTAAAAGCCCTCACCACCGAATACATTAAAAATGAAATCCCTGTCTGGAAGCAGCCTTATATCGAAAATGCATTATTGAAAATGTCGCACAATAAGTGTTGCTACTGCGAATGCAGTGTAATAGAAGAAAGTAAATACCTTGAAGTAGAACATTTTTATCCGAAAAGTCTATATCCTCAAAAAGTGGTCGACTGGGAAAATCTTTTACCTTCTTGCAAAAGATGTAATATGAAAAAGGGAAACCATGACACAGGTGTGGAGCCGATTATTCACCCGGTCAAGGATGATCCCAAAGAGCATCTGGTTTTAAGGAATTACCAGGTAAGGCCCAAAAACTATTCAAAAATTGGCGAAAAAACGATCGATGTACTCTATCTAAACGATCCCCAGCGGCTAACTATTAAACGGTTTGAAATCGGAGATGCGCTGATACAAGCCCTAAAAGATTTAAATGACAGGTTAACAGAGTATTCGAATAAGGGAAGATTCAATACCGGCCAGAAAAATAGACTGTATGCAACATTAGAAAACTTGCTCAAAGAAGGAGTTCCTTCATCCGAATACAGCGCCACTGCCGCGACGATTATTTTAAATGAAGAGTATTATACGAATATTAAGGATAATTTTAAAACGTTTGGGCTTTGGGATGACGCTTTAAAGGGATTGGAAGCTGAAGTAATAAAATGCGCGATGAATGTGCAATAAAAATTTTGGGGATTGATTTGGAGACAGCCATTCATGACGGCTTGCCGTCGCCCAAAGATCATGAAAATGTTGCCACCAAGAGACAGCGCACCAAGACACCAAGAAATTTTTAATAATAAAACCCCTTGGTGTACCTTCGTGCCTTTGTGGCTACTTTCATGGTAGTCAAATTGAGGGTAATTATAAAGCAGGAAAAAAATTTTCGATGACCACATACCAGAAGGGAATGGTTGCCAACGAGATCAATGTGGAAAATGTAATAATGCCTGCCAGTAGTTCTTTATCCATTTCCGAATGGTCCACGAAGAAAACTGTCAGGGCTGCCGTCGGCATAATGGATTCTATCAGGATAACCCGCCCCGTCAATACATCCGGGGAGAAAAGGAAGCGCGTAATGACCAACGTCGCAAAGCCCAGGGTAAATCCCCCGACCAACCGGGTAAATGAAGCCGCGGCAACGATTTTGAAATTTGCTTTCGGCATGATCAAGGCGAAATTGAGCCCGATGACCATCAGGATCATGGGAATCGTAAACACGGCAA
>JAUPLE010000025.1 GCA_030837085.1 Acidobacteriota bacterium
CATGTATTATGACGAGAAAGAGAAGACCAGGGAAATTGAGGAACTGAAAAAGCAACTGGAGATCGAACAGGAAAAGCAACAGGAAAAAGAGCCGGGCAGTGAAAAGGAAAAGAAAACGCTCCGGGCGGTTGTGGATATGAAACCCGAAATAAAGGAGTTGGTCGAGCATATGGAGGCTGTCCCGTTGTTGTATCATGAGATATTGGCGTATTTCCAGCGTTTCAAAGTAGACAACAAGGCGCTGGTGGAAAGCGGCATGCACGAGGCAGCGGAAAAATAGTAATAGACGCCAAAGTCCCCGCGGAAGTAGTTTTTTTCGCCGGTCCTGTTTTTTATTACTTTTTTTCTTTTACAAATACTTCTTTGCCGCTGAAAACAATGGCCAGTTTTTTGATATCGGCAATACCCCTTTCCACTAGTTCTGTTTCGTATCTCTTAGCTTCGATTTGTTTTAAAGCGGATTCTACAGCGGATTCCACGGTTTCGCCTTCCTCCGTATCGATGGCTTTAAATTCGATTACATAACCGACTTTACGTAGATCGCGGGGAATGATCGAAATATCATACCTGCCGTAACCGGATTCCCGGTTGGATTTGATTTCATGGGTGCTGGAAATCCATACCAACAACCCTGCCACCAATGCATGATAGACTTTTTCCGGCTCGCCGCCGAAATCGTGATAACTAAATACACCGGTAACGATCTTACGGAGAAATTTTCCAAAAAGCTCGACATCCCCTTCCACTAACGCCTTGAGCATGATCTCCAATTTTTTGTTTTCGATTTTGCCGGTGAAATAGCGGTCGATAATGCCGGTATAAGTTCGCCTTACTTCTATATTAGGAATCGATAGGGAATAATATACTTTGCCGGCGGCTTCGTCGCTTCTCCTTGAGGATTGGCGCAAATACCCGCCCATCAAGAGGAAACTCCAGATAAGATTATCACGGATAAGCACATCTTTTAAGACGATATTTTCCTCGATGGCTTTTTCAATGCTTTCCCCCTGGACCAGTTGCTCCAATTCTTCCTGGAGTTCTTTTCCTCCTTTTGTCAATAAGGTTTCCACGATCTGGTTGTCGGAAGTATTGATCCAGTATGGCTCCGGTTCTTTTCTCTCGCTGGCGAGAAAGTTGATGATAGACCAGGGATTATAAATGGTCTCTTTCCCGAAGGTATAACCGTTATACCATTCCCGGACCCGGTCGTACATGTGGAAAACGTTAAAGTCCTTGAGCATTTTTTCGATTTCTTTTTCCGTGAAGCCGAATTTATCGTCGAACTCTTCCGCCAGCAGGGTAAAAACTCCCAGGTTATTAAGGCCGGAAAAAATCGATTCTTTGGCGATGCGCATAATACCGGTTAGGACGCTTTTTTCCAGGTATTGACCGGTATCTTTCAAGCCGCCGCTCAGGAAGTTGCGCATAAAGCTGATGATTTCGTCATAATAGTTATAATTAAAACCCGCGTGAACCGGGGCGTCGTATTCATCGATCAAAATGACTACCCCTTTGCCGTAATAGCGGTTTAAGAATACCAGCAATTTTCCCAGGCTGTTCTCGTAATCGCCTTTGTTTCCTTCGAGGTTCATAATACTTTTAAAATAAGCCGCCTCCTGTGGTTTCAGTATCTTTGCATCAAGGAGGTAATCATGTCTTAAATATTCATCCTGGATAAGCTGTTTTATCTTGTAAAGGCAGGAGTCCCAGTCGGAAACTTTAATGTCTTTAAAAGTCAAAAATATAACCGGGTATTTGCCCATTTTTTCCAGGTATTTCTCGCCCGCGTTCTGGATAGCCAGGGCATCGAACAGGCTTTTAGCGGTATTGTCTAATCCGGGGTCTTTAATTCCCATGGTTTCCGGGCAGCAGTCGTAAAAATATTTCAACATGGAAATATTGAGGGTTTTGCCGAAGCGCCTGGGCCGGGGAAGGAGTAAAATCAAATCGCCCCGGTCTATAATTTCTTTGATTAAGAGGGTTTTATCGACGTAGTAGAAGTTGCCCGTGATTATTTTTTTAAAATCGGATTCGCCGACGGCGAGATTTTTCATAACCGTGTTCATTATCGTTCACCACCGGGGTAAGTATATCACATTGGCCAATGATATGCAATTTGTCCTTACATGTACTTCGCGCATCTTTGTTTTTCAGGGAGTCGCTAGTTTTTCCGGGATGTTCGCGGAGATGGCTTCGTAATTAAATGATGTGCCAGTTATTGGTTCGGCCCTCAATGAACCAGGGCAAGTAGTCGTAGATCTTCCCTGCCAGGAAATAGGGGAGGTTCAATAGTTTGAAAGGTTTTCCTTCCGGGGTTGAGGCTTTCGTTACCTGGAGAGAACCGGCATAGAGACGAACGGCATAGGGATGATCGGCGCGTTCCATAAACTGGTGAAGGGAACGGAGATTCCCTGTTTTCCCGGCTTTCACTTCCAGGGGGATAACATAATGTTTATAGGGGAGGACAAAATCCACTTCCGCATTGGACTGTTTTTGTTCCCTGACCCAGAAGGGAATTTTTTTATCCGTATTCATATCCAGGGCTGTCAGTTCCTGGCCCACGATATGTTCCGCCAGTAAACCCTGGTAAAAAGCATGCAGGTCATCAAATTTAAAAAAGTACCCCTGGAGTCCCACGGCATAGTTGAGTAATCCAGTATCCAGGAATTGAAGCCGGGGAGACTTCTGGTTATCTTCCAGCAGCGGCGGCTGCGTTACCGTGACGGGATAAACAAGGTAAATCAGCATTGCCCTTTCCAGGCTTTTTAGCGCTTCTCCCATTTCCCTGGATTTATAATTAGATTGACCGAATCCCTGGAATTTTACCCGGTTCCCGGCTTGGAACGGGGCGGCTTCGACGGCATGGCGAATCACTTCCACCATTGGCGGGGTACGGGCGTATTTACTCACATCGTCGAGGTATCCGGTTAAAAGAGACTGGTAAATGGGTTTCAATCCCACCAGGTCTTCGTCTTTTATATATTTCTTTATTATTTCCGGCATCCCGCCGATCAGTGTATATTTATGAAACAATTTCAGCAGGCGGGAATGGGCATAATCCGGCATGGGGACCTGGCGGTAAATTTCCAATGCTGTTTCTTCGCTGCTGGCCTGGAGAAATTCCTCGAAGGTCATGGGATACATAAAAAGGTACTGTACCCGGCCCACCGGGAAACTGACCTGGAGTTTTCCGATCACGGCTTCTAATAGGGAACCGGCGCCAATGACATAAAGGTCTTTTCTTGATTCGTAAAAATAGCGCATCATAGCCAGGGCCGGGGGGGAGTTCTGGATTTCATCGATGAAGAGAAGTATTCGTTTGTCTTTTGAGGGGGAGAGTTTTTTTAAGAAAAAGATGGCTTTAATTAAGTCATCTACGGGGAGGTTCCTGTTAAAAATCTCTGCTTCTTCTTTATTTTCAAGGTTCAGGTAGATATAGTGGTCGAAGAGTTTTGCAAACATATCGATCGCAGTGGTTTTGCCTACTTGTCGGGCGCCTCTGAGGATTAAGGGTTTTCTATCGGGTTCCGCCGCCCACTTTTTAAGTTCAGCAATTATGTTCCTATAAAACATTTCTTATAAAGCCTCTTGTATGAGGGTTGGCGTTGCTATGACACAAAGTCAACCCAATTTTCATTATTTTCTGTCACAAAGTCAGGGCAATTTTACTTTAATTTCTGCACAAAGTCAACCCAATTTTAAGAAATCCTGTCACAAAGTAAAGGTAAATGGTATTAATAAGATTTTTCTTGTATATCCCCTCTTTTTTCACAACTCATATTAACTTCCATTTTTTCAGGATATCGGCAGGGGATTCTTCCGGATAGATTATCGTCACACGTCTCTTTGCCCTTGTCATGGCGACATAAAGAAGCCTTCTCTCTTCTTCACTATTAAAATCAAAGCAAGGTTTATCCTTATTATATGGTTCTTCTCCTTTTTGAGACATCCAGGCAAGGATTACATGGTCAAATTGCCTACCTTTACTTTGATGAACATTGAGAATAGTCAATCCGTCATGCATATTTCGTCTGCAATGCCCGGCCATTAACAGTGTAGATTCGAGTTTATCACAGTATTCATCCCAGGTGGCGAGGGATGAAATCGTCCTGGTTACTTTAGAAAACTGCCTGATATAGTAAAGCCAATCCGGATTAAGAAATGATTTGCCTTTGACAAGTTCAAAAGAATACTTAAGGATGAAATCATATAATTTTGAAATACCTTCAAAATTATTTATTGAGATTGATTCGAACATAAAACAAAAATCATCCCTCATCGCGCAAAGAAGAGGAAGTTTTCGTCCCTCCAGCATCTCTTCCTTAACAAGAAAATGTTTCGCGAATTCAATTTTTTCCCCAGATATTTCAATGGGATTGATAAGAAGGCCATCTAATAATTCACCGAACCATTTTCTAAGATTTTCATCATTTTTGCACTTTCTTAATTCTAATATCATCGTTCGAAGCTCTTCATCCGCATCTTTTTTACCTGATATCAATTTGCATTTGGTGTACCACGAAACTTTACCGTCAGATTTTTTGCTAAGGTTCTTCTGCAATTGCTTAGCAAGCCAATTATTTTTTGTAATTACAGCGGTTGTTTCATCCCGTAGAATATCC
>JAUPLE010000241.1 GCA_030837085.1 Acidobacteriota bacterium
CCTTGAAGCCAATATCAGTTTAAAGCAAGCGGCCAACCAGGTGACATTAGGACAAATCTCGGTTAACCGGAACAAAGCCAATTTTTTGCCGGACCTGAGCGTCTCAGCCCAGTCCTCAAAACGATATACAAAAGATTACGACACAGTAACCGGAAAATATAGCAACCAGGACAGCGGGTCAATAAGCCTGGGCGCATCTTCGACCTTTAATATCTTCAATGGATTTTACGATACAGCCTCGCTTCAACAGTCCAGGCTGGAATTGAATGCCAACAACGAAGACGCTGCTCGTACCCGTCAAACTATAATCTTCCAGACCATCCAGGACTTTATCCAGGTGATAACCGCCAGGGAAATGATCCGGGTGGAAAATGAAAACTTAGAAGCCCAACGACTTCTGCTGAGCCAGATCGAAGATTTCTACAAGTCGGGGAAACGTCCGATCACAGATTTTTACCTACAGAGCGCCCAGATATCCAGCGCCGAATACCAGCTCTTGAATGCGGAAAGGGATTTCAATGTAAATAAACTCCAGTTAATGCAAATCATGGGACTTCAACCCAATTCCGATTTTGAAGTCGAAGATCCCGGCATCGACAACCTGGTCAGCGATGTCGTGCAATTTCAACACGATGCAGCGTTAAGCGAAGCCCTGGCAAAACGGCCGGACCTGAAAGCCCAGGAAGCCCTTATCGAAGCAGCCCGGTTCGGGATAAAAGCAGCGCGCTCCGGGTACTGGCCCAAATTATCCCTCTCGCTCTCATATGGAACCAGCTATTCCGATCAAAATGAATATTTGAATTTCTCGGACCAGGTATTTAAAAGCAATCCCAACGGCTCTATCGGATTAACTTTAAGCATACCCCTGTTCGATAAATCCAGGACCCGGTACAGCGTCGCCAGCGCCGATATCGGCCTGAAAAACCAACAACTGGCAATGGAGAAACTCCATCAACAGGTGGCCCTGGAAGTCGAACAAGCCATCCAGGATTACCAGACCGCCGCTAAACAAATGGATGTCTCCGAAAGACAGCTTAAATACTCGAAAGACGCCCTGGAAAGTATGCAGGAACGCTACAATGTCAACGCCGCCACCATGGTGGAATTAACCCAAACCAGGGCCCAGTATATGCAATCTATCTATAACCGCATTCAAGCCAAATTCAACCTGTTGATCCGCGGAATCGCGGTCTCTTTTTACAAAGGAGATTATGACGCCATGATCTCACGCCTGAAAACCAAATAAAAATATAGGAGGAAAGAGTGAATAAGAAAAAAATAATCATCATCATCGTAATTATCGCAGTGCTCTTTATCGGGGCATTTATCATAAAACCCTTTTCCAAAAGTGGAAACGGGGCCAATTTCGAATTCGAGGAAATTAAACGGGGTAACCTGGAAAACATCGTCTCATGTACCGGGACCCTCAGCGCCGTAAGCACCGTTAACGTCGGTTCCCAGGTATCCGGCATCGTGGAAAAGATGCTGGTGGATTTTAATGACAACGTCAAAAAAGGCGATCTCCTGGCGTTGCTGGATAAAACCATGTTTAATGCTTCGGTAAAAGACGCCGAGGCCGGGATTTTACGCGCCAGGGCGCAATATGACCAGGCCCAGGCGGAATTGAAACGAAACCAGCCGCTTTTTGAAAAGGGACACCTGTCGGAGTCTGAATTCCTGGTAACCAAAACCAATGCCGATACTGCTACCGCCTCCCTCCGGTCGGCCGAATCCACCTTAAAACGGGCCCAAACACAATTGGCCTATACAGAAATTCGTTCCCCCATCGACGGTACTATCATCGAACGCGCCGTGGATGCAGGTCAAACCATTGCCGCCAGTTTCCAGGCGCCCAAACTGTTTATCATCGCCGAAGACCTCACCAAAATGCAAATCGATACAAATGTGGATGAAAGCGATATCGGCCAGATCAAAGAAGGCCAATCGGTTCGCTTTACCGTCCAGGCTTACATGGATGAAACCTTTACCGGTAAAGTCCGCCAGATTCGTCTCAGCCCCACCACGATTCAAAATGTCGTAAATTATACAGTGGTGGTTGATGCCAACAATGATAAAAAACTCCTGCTGCCCGGTATGACGGCCACCGTCGATTTCATTGTGGAAGAGAGTAAAGATGTACTTATGGCGCCCAATTCGGCGCTTAGTTTTACTCCGCCCCAGGAAATGCTGCAAAAAATCCAGGCCCGAATGGCGATGGCGGCCAAATGGCAAGATAGGCAAAAAGAAGGAAAAGAGGGCGATGGAGCCGGCAGCCGCGATAGCCACGGCGGCCCCGGGATGATGCGGCCCGGCGGCGGCGGCGGCGGCGGCGGCATGATGAATGGGAAACTCCCGGAACATATGGGACGTGTGTTTTACCTGGATGAAAAAGGAAATCCCGCCATGGCCTTTCTTGAAAAAGGCATTACCGACGGGAAAATGACCGAGATAAAACGCAGTAGACAGCTCACCGAGGGCATGAAGGTAATCATCGCATATTCAGACGGCAACACAACAAAGAAAACCGATAATCGTCCCATGATGTTCGGCCCGCCCATGGGAGGCAGACATTAGCCCATTAAAGGATAGAAAATGAAAACCATAGAATTAAAGGGGATAAAAAAAGTATACCAGATGGGCGCGGATGTCGAAGTCCACGCCCTACGGGGAATAGACTTCACCATTGAAACCGGGGAATTCGTCGCCATTATGGGCGCCTCCGGTTCCGGTAAGTCCACCCTGATGAATATTATCGGCTGCCTGGATTCCGTTACCGCCGGCGATTACTTCCTGGACGGGGTGCATGTCAACGACCTGGATAAGCTTCAATTGGCGGGTATCCGGAACCATAAGATCGGGTTTGTTTTCCAGGGGTTTAATCTCCTGCCCCGCACCACCGCCCTTGAGAATGTTGAACTGCCATTGCTTTATGATCGCAGGGGCCGTATAAAAGAACCCAGGAAAAAAGCCATCGAGGCCCTGGAACGCGTCGGGTTGGGCGATAGGATGGACCATGAGCCCAACCGTTTATCCGGCGGACAGCAGCAGCGTGTCACCATTGCCAGGGCATTGGTCAACGAACCCGCCTTGATCCTGGCCGATGAACCTACCGGGAACCTGGACACGACCACCTCCGTCGAGGTGATGACTGTTTTCCAGCAGCTTAACCGGGAGGGCATTACCATTATCCTGGTCACCCATGAACAAGATATAGCCCGTTATGCCGGGAGGATCATCCGGCTGCGGGACGGGTTAATCCTGAAGGATGAACCCATTAAGGACTATCGCTCGGCGGCGGATGATTTAATCGAACTCCGCGCCGCCGGGGAAGCACTGGAACACGGAGAAAGCAGGGAGGCAACAGTCCGATGAAATGGAAAAATCTAATCAAAGTAGCGTTTAAGAGTATTATGAAAAATAGGATGCGCAGCCTGTTGACGGTTTTGGGTATTATCATTGGCGTCGGCGCGGTGATCGCATTGGTCTCTATCGGCCAGGGGGCCTCGGCCTCCATTGAAAAACAAATCTCCGGTCTCGGTTCCAATTTAATAATGATATTTCCCGGCCACGCCCGCGTCGGCGGGGTCAGCTTCGGCGCCCAAAGCCACAGGACCATTACCCTGGACGATTTTAAACGATTGGAAAAAGAAACCACTTTACTCAAAGCAATGTCACCGATGGTACGTTCCGGGGGGCAGGTGATTGCCGGCGATAAAAACTGGGCAACCAGCATCAATGGCGTCTCCCCCAATTACCTGGAAATCAGGGACTGGGGCCTTACCAAAGGTGAGTTCGTTACGGCGCGCGATGTCCTGGCCAGGAGAAAGGTTGCGGTTTTAGGAAAAACCGTGGCCGCGGAATTGTATGGAGATGCTGACCCGGTGGGACAACGGATACGTATCGGTAATATCCCGTTCCAGGTGATTGGCGTGTTGAAGGAACGGGGGCAAGGTATGGGCGGCCAGGACCAGGATGATGTCATCCTGGCCCCTTATACCACCGTTCTTTATCGTATGAGTGACGGTAAAAACATTAATACCATTATGGCCAGCGCTGTTTCTACCGAAAAAATGAATGCGGCTTACGAAGAAATAAGAAAAGTTTTGCGTGAGTCGCACAAGTTGTTGCCAGGGGATGATGATGATTTCAATCTTCGTTCGCAGACCGATATTATTGAGACCGCCGCCAATGTGACGGGTATCATGACCATGGTATTGGGGGCAATCGCGGGGGTGTCGCTTCTTGTCGGCGGCATCGGCATTATGAATATCATGTTGGTATCCGTCACCGAACGAACCAGGGAAATCGGCATCCGGTTGGCCATTGGCGCCCGGGGCGGCGATATCCTGGTCCAGTTTCTTATTGAGGCGGTTACACTCAGTTTGATTGGCGGCGTGATCGGGATACTCTCCGGTATTGGGTTGGGGAAAATGATTGCCAATCTTATCAATATGTCGATTATCGTGAATCCTGTGGTGGTATTTGGGGCGTTTTTCTTTTCCGGGGCGGTAGGAATTTTCTTTGGCTTCTACCCGGCGATGAAAGCGTCGAAACTGAATCCCATCGATGCGCTGCATTACGAGTAAATAAAAGTTTTTGGTGGTCCAGGCCCCTTTTTACAAAAAGGGGCCTGGGTTATTAATTTCTTTTACCGACCGATGATAAACCCATAAGGGTCTACCTCTTCCCGTAACACTTTCAGTTCTAATTCCGAAGGGGCTTTGGTTTCCCGGATTTCAGCGGCTTTAAGCAATTCAAACCCGCAGTTATCCTGGACATCCCGGAAGGTATAGCCGGGATTTACCGAGATCACGCGCATGCGTTTGGATTGGGGTTCAAAATCCATCAGGGCCATATTGGTAATGATTCGATAGGGCCCGGCGCCGGGTGCTAAACCTGATTTCTCCCGTGAATCGCCGCCCTTCAGCCAGCCGGGGGTGGTCAAAAAGTCCAACTTCTCGACGAAACGTCGTTTATCCTGGGGTGTAATCACCATCATCCGCCAACAAAAAGAGGCAAAATCGTTGGCGCCGCCGCTCCCGGGAAAGCGGACTTTGGGGTGTTGATGGTCGGAGCCCACCATGGTTGAATTAAGGTTGCCATACATATCGATCTGGGCGCCGCCGAGGAAGGTGTAGTCGATCATACCCCGGGCCCCGGCTTCCATTATATCCGCCATACTGCCTGCTTTGGTGGCCCTAAAATAGGTCCGGGAGTCGCCGACGGTAATGGGCATTTCCGGGAGAATGGGGTCGATGCCGCCGGCTTCGAACATAATGACCAGGTTGGGCGCGCTTGTTTTTTGTGCTAACATGGCGGCGGCGCACGGGGCGCCGGTGCCGACGCCGACAATGGTGTTATCTTCCAATTCCCGCGCTGCCGCGGTTATCATCATTTCCATTTCATTGTAATCCTGGTAGGTTGCTGCCATGGTTCTCCTCCTCGGCTTCTCATGCCCCGGTTTTCAGCAGGAACTCTTTGGCCCGTAAGGCCTGGAGTTTGTGCAAACCGCCGTTTTTCTCGATGTATTGAAAATGGTCTTCACAGCTATAAATATTCTTTTCCAGGAAAGCGGTAAATAACGCGGGGTCCTTTTCCACGGTTATCCACTCTTTCAAATGTTCTTCATCGGAAAAGTATTCATAGGGCATGTTGCCGGGATACCCACCAAAAGGGACCTCGCACACGGCGTCGACTAAATAAAAGGGGATTTGGGTGGCGCTGGGGTCATGGCGGATTTCTTCGTTGGCAATGAGCCGTTCGCAGGTAATGATGACCCGTTTGGAGGCGCCGGCCAGTTCGATATCCGCCACGGATATACCCTTGAAACGGCAATTGCCGTACATATCGGCTTCATGAACATGAATGACGCAAACATCGGGGTAGAGTGCGGGCAAAAGGACGACTTTTTTGCCGGTGAAGGGGCATTCGATCAACCTGGCGGCGCTGTATTTGAAGGTATCCGTACCCATCATGCTGCGTACGGGTACAAAAGAGACGCCCATGGCGCCGGCTTTGAGGCGGGCGGCAAGGGCGTAATTGGTCCATTCGGTGACTTCTACCGCGCCGCTCTCCATGTATCGGCGGGCATTGGGGGAGAGGCCCCGGGCTTCGAGGCCGACGATATAGGCGCAATCCACCCGGTTAAAGGTTTTCCCGGCGCACAATACCTGGAAATCATGGGTGGTGGTATGCCCGGCAAAAGCCATATTCTTTTTCTTTTGCCGCACGATTTCATGGCAAGCGGCCAAAGGGGTCCGGTTGGAACCAAAACCGCCGGTGGCTAAATAATCGCCGTCATGCACAAATTCGGCACTGGCTTGTTTCAGGCTCATCACCTTGTTTCGTTGGCCGCGATTTTTCGTCCTGGAAAAAGCGCGCGCTAAATCGGGATCCGGGTTTGCGAACAGCACACCAACACCTTCGGCAATAATTGGTAAACTCATGATTGAAACTCCTTTATTAGAATAAAAAACACCTGTCCACAGATTACACTGATTATCACAGATTACAGGGGAATTTATTATTTCTTATTTTCATTCATGTTCTTTATAGCCATGGCAATCTTCTCGGCGGTAATTGGCA
>JAUPLE010000242.1 GCA_030837085.1 Acidobacteriota bacterium
CCGTGCCTTTGCCTTCATGACTGTATACATCTATCTTGCCATGATGCAACTGCACCAATTCTTTAACGATTGCCAACCCGATGCCGGTTCCCTTCTTCTGATTTTCATAAGCGCTTTCCGATTGGTAAAAACGATCGAAAATACGAACCAATTGCTCCCGGGGAATCCCCGGCCCGGTATCGCTGACTGAGATTTCGACATAATCTTGTTTTAAGGGGGGGCTCTTTTCGAGAAAACGCTGTTCTGCCCCCCCTAACTGGCCGGGGCTGCCAGCCCCTCCCTGGAAAAGCTTTTGTTTAACAACTACCGTGATTTTCCCTCCGGCCGGCGTGAATTTGAAAGCATTGATCAACAAGTTGGCCACCACTTCCTCCAATTTCCCTGCGTCCACATATAAAGTGATATCATCTTCTTCAGCACGAAAAACCAGGCTGATTTCCCGCGTATCCGCCAGGGCTTCAAAATTCGCCGTGATTCCTCTCAAAAGAGGAATTATATTTCGCCGCCCGGCCTGGAGTTTCATCTTACCGCTCTCCAATTTGGAAAGCTCCAACAATTGGTTGATTAAACCCAATAAACGCTGTGAATTGCGCAGCATCAGGTTCAGGTTCTTTTTTTCTTTTGGGTCACGGACGGCGGAAAGCATTTGTTCCAACGGCCCTATAATCAACGTCAAAGGCGTACGGAACTCATGGGAGATATTGGTAAAAAATCGCGATTTAACCCGGTCCATCTCTTTGAGCTTTTCCGATTGATCTTTTAACTGCACGGTTTGGGCTTCCAATTGCAGGTTTTTCGTTTCAATGAGGTCCCTGGAATGCTCAAGGTTCTGCCGGGCTTTTTCCAATTGCAGGTTTCGTTCCTGCAAATCATTGGTGCGCAGCGCTACCAGGCGGCTCAACTCTTCCTCCCTGGCCTTGAGGCGTCTTACTTTTAAACGATAGGAAAAATATATTCCCAGGAGAAAAAGGAGTCCCATGGCCAATTTAAACCCGAGGGTTTGCCAAATATAGGGTTTTATTTTAAAAGAGAATTTCGCGCCCTCCTGGTTCCATACTCCATCGGAATTGGCGGCAATGACCTTAAAGGTATACGTCTCCGGCGACAGTTTGGTATATGTGGTCCGACGTCTATCCTCCATATCGATCCAATCCTTGTCGTACTCTCCTAATTGTATTTTAAACTTGATCTCCCTGGGATTGATAAAACTGGTCGCAGTATAGTAAAACTCCAATCTTCGTATTCCGGGGCTCAGGACAAAGTCTTTTGCACTGTACGGATCGAACGATTCATCATCCGCGATGAGCTTTTCGATAATAACCGTTGGGGCCTGGGGATTTGTTTTCATATTATTGAGATCGATGGTGGTTACCCCAGCGGTGGTGCAGAACCACAACCGATCGTCCCGTGTCTTAATGGCATTTCCTTTACACCAGCGGGATTTCATACCGTCTTTCTCATTGTACCAGGTGGGCTGTAACCTGGAGATTTTCCCGGCGGCCAGGTCCTCTAATTCTTGTCTTTTTACCCGGGATATGCCATTTCGCCCCCCCAGCCATAGATTCCCATTGTTATCCTCAACTAGAGAATCAATATAATTTCCGTTGAGGCCGTCCTGAACGGTATAAATATGAGGTTTTTCATTTTCCTTGACGCGGATAAGACCGGAGTCTGTTCCAAACCATAATACGCCGTCACGGTCTTCATGAGCGCAGCAGAAAATCTTTTTTTCCATGGCGGTGTCCAGGGGATATGCGGAGATTATCTCCTTTTCCAGGTAATGGAGGCCCGTAAAAGCGCCGATCCACAGTTTTCCCTTGCTGTCCTCATAAATAAATTGGATAAAGATATCGCTGAGTCCCTTGGCCGTTGTGAAAACTTTAAAAGTCCCATCAGCGGAGTTGTACCGGTTCAAGCCCTCTTTCGTACCGATCCAGGTATTTCCTTGCCTATCCCCGCGGATACAATTGATATTGTTACTGGATAAACCGTCCCTTTTAGTAAAAGCAGTGAGTTTCCCATCCCGGCAGCGGTGCAAGCTGCCCCAGGTCCCGATCCAGAGGTCCCCGGCCGGATCTTCGAAAACTGAAGTTACGGAATCGCCTAAAAGTCCTTGCTTTTTTGTGAATACCGCGTTGACTTTCCCGTTCTTTAAGCGATTCAAGCCCCGTTTGGTGGCGATCCAGATATCGCCTGCCCGGTCTTCATAGACACATTGAATATCATCGTGAACCAGGCCTTCTCTACTGGTGAAGGTGGTGAATTTACTATCCCAGAAACGATATAAGCCGCCGTCCAGGGTCCCCACCCAGAGGCTCTCTTCCCGGTCTTCGTAAATGGAATAAACAAATCCGGAAGTCAGTATATCAGTGTCGGGTCTTAAACTGGACACGCCCTCTTTATTTAACCGGGCCAGGCCCCCGCCATCCGTTCCGATCCAGAGGTTCTTGGCTTTGTCCTCATAAAGACAATTAATAACAGAATGGGGGATGCCCTCACCTTCTCTAAATACCTCGTGCTTGCCGTTTTTCTCCAGGTGGAGATAATCCCCGGTTCCGAACCAGAGTTCTTTTGAGTCCTCTTTATAAAGACAGGTTGTCATAACTTCAGGAAAATCACTATGCTTGACTTCGGCTAGAAAATTCCCCGGTTCTGACATTTTTACGATCCCGGCTTCGGTGGTGATCCATAGGTTCCCTGAGTTGTCTTTATATATTGCCCTTACTTCATTAGCGGGTAAACCGTCGGCAGTAGTATAAGTGTCGAATTTCCCATTATTCATACAGGTGAGCCCCTCGGAAAAGCTTCCGATCCAGAGGTTTCCGTTGCGGTCTTCATTGATGGCGCTTATACTGGAAAGGTTTTTATGATCCAAGGCCGGGTAGGTGGTAAATTGGCCTTCTTTGTAAGCGATGAGGCCTTCGAAAGAGGCGCCGATCCATAAGGTCCCATTTTGATCGACGTAAAGAGCACGCACTTCATTGATTTTTACTTGTGGGAATTTATCCTGGGAGTACCACAGTAAATCGATGCCGTCGAAACGTACCAGGCCGTCTGAGGTTCCGAGCCAGATATAGCCGTCTTTTGTTTGTTGGATAGCGTAAATGGAATTCCCGGGCAGGCCGGTTTCCATGTCCCATTTTTTCACGCTGTATTGGGTGATTTGTTTAGAAGGGTCCAGCGCCATTAAAGTCGCAGTTGCCCAACAAAAGAAAAAGATTAAACGTATAATGAAGCCGCTTCTCATTGTCTTAATGGTAACTTATTTGTTTAAGAAAATCAAGGTTTTATTAGTTAAAAGCTTTGGGAAGTCCAGAAACCTTTTCTCGAAAAGGTTTCTGGTCGCCGAAGGCAAAATCTTTTATGGCCTGGCTTTGGATTTTCATTAAACCGCAATGCCTGCACGTAATCTTGCCCAGAACCCCGGTCGAGTATGCCGCATAAACCGGACATACCATACACCCCGGCAACTCCTTACATAAAAAACAAAACTCCCCTTCTACCTGGAACAAATCCTGCTGCAACTGGCAATAATTAACCAATTTCTCTACATACCGATTCCCATAACTCTCAACAAAATCCTCTAAATCCCCGAAACAATAATCCCAATACTGGGGGTCCTCTTGCCTGCTCTTAAAATAATCATGAAAAAGAAAACAACCCCAGACTTTCCCATCCGGGGCCAGGGACATTTGCTCATTCC
>JAUPLE010000243.1 GCA_030837085.1 Acidobacteriota bacterium
AATTACACCCGGAAAAGACTCGACTAGTTTACTTCGACAAACCCAATAGTAACAAATCAGGCCATCCCAAACCGGGTAGTTTTGATTTTCTCGGATTCACGCACTACTGGGATAAATCCTTAAAGGGAAATTGGATTGTCAAAAGGAAGACTTCCAAGAAGAAGTTTAAGGAGAAGCTCAAGAATATCAAACAGTGGTGCAAGGAAAATCGACATATGTCGATGAAAGAGCAGCACGAGACACTCTGCCGGAAAATCAAAGGACATTACGCCTATTACGGAATTACTGGAAATGCAAGAAGTTTATCTCAGTACCGGTATGAAGTAAGAAGAACCTGGAAGAAATGGTTATGCCGACGGAGTAAACGGGGACATCGACTGAACTGGGACCGATTTAACAAACTGATGGAAGAGTTCTTCCCACTCCCACCTATTAAAGTAGTTCACTCAATATATCGCGCAGCAAAGCCATAACATGAGGAACGCCGGTACGGATGCGTTAATTGCGCACGTCCGGGTCTGTGGGGGAGCCGGAGGGTAACCGAAGGCTCTACCCGGCAACGCGAAGACTCGCGAAGAAAAAACTTTTGTCCACGTAACGGCGATTACACGTACGACGATTAACACATATTATTATTTTCCGTAGGGGCGAACCCCCTGTGTTTGCTAAAAAAAGAAATATTTCGTATAATTTACTTCTATAAAACAATCCAAAATATAAGGAGTTCTCATGAAAAAAAATTTTTTCAGCTTAATCATTATGTTATGCATCAGTCCTTTTGTATTCGGCGAAGAGGGGATGTGGCAACTGAGCCAGGTCAAAAACCTCGAACTGGAGAAAAAAGGATTTGAAATCGACCTTACAAATATCTACATCCCGGGAAAACCGTGTCTTGCACAGGCGATTGTGAACCTGGGCGGCGGGACCGGTGGACTGGTATCCCCCAACGGCATGATGCTGACCAATCACCATGTTGCATTTGGCGCTGTACAGCGGGCCTCCACCCAAGGGACCGACTATATTACCAACGGCTTCCTGGCCCAAACCCTGGAGGATGAAATCGAAGCCCCAGGTTACTCGGCCAGGATACTGGAGGAAATAAAAGACATTACCCCTGAATTCGCCAATTGCGAAAAAATGAAAGACCCGGTTGAACGGGACAAAGCCGTAGATCTCAAAATAAAAGCAATAAAAGAAAAGATCGAAAAAGGCAAGAAAGATATTTCCGCGGAAGTTGGCAAAATGCACAACGGAAAACAGTATATCTTGTTTGTATACAAACGATATGACGATGTCCGGGTAGTCTACGTACCACCGGCAGCCATAGGCAATTACGGCGGGGAAATCGATAACTGGATGTGGCCCCGTCATACCGGCGATTTTTCTTTTATGCGCATCTATATGGCTCCTGACGGTACAGGCCGACCATTCGATAAGGGAAACGTGCCTTACAAATCTAAATATTGGTTGAAGATTGCCACGAAAGGCTTGAAAAATGGCGACCAGACCTTTGCACTGGGGTATCCTGGCCGCACCACCCGCTACCGTACCTCCAGCGATGTGGCTGACAGCCTGTATCACAACTATCCCTTTCGCATTAAGTATTTTAAAGAGGTCATCGATATGCTGGAAGGGTTTAAAAAAGATTCCCAGATTGCCAGTGCAAAGGTGGCCGGCCTGGAAAAAGGCCTGAATAATAACATGAAAAACTTGCAGGGTAATGTGGATGGAATGACTCGCACCAACTTTATCCAGCAAAAGATTGATTTTGAAAATCAATTTATGGCCTTTTTAAACAAGGATGAAAAGCTGTATAAAAAGTACGGCAATGTCCTTGAAAAGATCAAACAAAAGTACGCATCAATGGCCAAATACCAGGCCCTAACGGATTTATACCGCCTACCTATTAACGGCACGGCTTTCAGTACGGTGCAACGGGCTTACTATACTGCCGTGCAGCGTTCAAAACCGGTGAAACTGCAAGATGCGAGATTCTCGGAAACGGATACGGTACGCTGGGTGGAACGCCTCCAGTTCACTTATATGTCTTATTATGAACCGGCGGATAAAGCCCTGCTGAAAAAATGGTTGCAATTGGCGGACCAGTTGCCGGCTGAATACCGACTGAAAGGCCTGGACGAACTGCTGAAAACCTCCGGTAAAACGATTGATCAGTGGGTGGACGACGCTTATAAAAATTCTAAACTGAATGATGTGGCATTTGCGAAATCTTTGTTTAACAAAAATGTGAAAGAACTGGAAGCATTGAATGATCCTTTTATCGACCTGGAAAAACGGCTTTTCCCGGTGGAAGAAGCTTTCCGTGAAATGGATAGAGAGGATACGGCTGCCCTAGTGGAACTGAGGAAAAATTTTATCGATGCCTTGTATGCCTGGAAAGGTTCCAACCTTTATCCTGATGCAAACGGGACTATCCGGTTCTCTTATGGGGCCGTGAAAGGTTATTCTCCCAGGGATGCGGTTTATCATGAGCCTTTTACGACAATCAAAGGTATGTTGGAAAAAGACACGGGACAGGAACCGTTTGATATGCCGGCAGGATTAAAGGAACTTTATGCTAAAAAGGATTTCGGCGGGTGGAAGCACCCGGGAATGGATGATGTGACGATTGCGTTTACTCATACGGTTGACAGTACCGGCGGTAACAGCGGCAGCCCGGTAATGAACACCAGGGGTGAAATGGTAGGCATTCTTTTTGACGGCAACTATGAGGCCATGACGTGTGATTGGCAGTATGACATTGATATTCAAAGGACTATTTCGGTTGATATTCGTTATGTGATGTTTATCACTGAAAAATTGGCCAAAGCCCACGGGATTTTAAAAGAACTGGGTTTAGAATAAGCAAAAGTTTTAGGAGGGTAAAGGGAACCCTTTTTCAAAAGGGTTCCCTTTTCTTTTTATCTTTTTTAAATTCGGAGGGGGTCATACCGGTGAATTTTTTAAAAGCGGTATTAAACACGGATTTGGAATAAAACCCTGTATCATAAGCAATATCCAGGATGGTTTTATTATCTTCCGCCGGGTCCAGTAGTTTTCTCTTTGCTTCCTCGATCCGGTAGCTGTTGATAAAATCATTGAATCCCTGGTGCAACTGTTCATTGATGATCTGGGAGAGGTAGTTATAATGAACATTCAAACGTTGGGCCAGGGATTTCAGGCTGAGATCGGCCTTTAAATAGACTTTCTCTTTCTCCATTAATTGCAGCAAGCGGGGCAGGACTTGTTCGACTGTTTCGGGCAAAAGCGCGGATGTTTTGTATTTGGGTTCTTCGCGTTGGGGTTCGGGAAGGAGGGGGCGGGGCCTTTTCCGGTAGAGTAACCAGCTTGTCCCGGCCACGACCATAAGCACAAGGAGACCCATAAGTAAATAAAACAAAGGCCGTTTATAAAAAGGATATTGAATTGTGAATTCAAAGGATGCCCCTTTTTCGTTCCACAGTCCGTCACTGTTGCAGGCAATTACCTGGAACCGGTAGTCGCCCGGGCCGAGGTTCAGGTACAAAGCAGCTCGCTTTTCCCTCGGCGCGACTTCGATCCAGCGGGGATCGAAACCTTCCATTTTGTAGCGTAGTTTTACCCTTCCCGGCGCAGTGAAACTAAGAGCCGTGAAATAAAACTCGATCATATTTTTCCCGGGCAGGAATACGGGTTTTACCCGGTTTGTCACGGGTTCATTGTTTACCAGCACGTCTTCGATAATTACCGGCGGCGGGATAGGATTTGGTGTAATCAGACCCGGATCAATCACGGCCACCCCTTTTACTGTAGGGAAATAGAGTTTGCCGTCGGAAGTTTTACAGGCAGAAGGCTGGCCTCCTTTTACGCATTCGCTGCTTTCCATGCCGTCTTTTTCATCCAGGTACAGGGGCGTCAATGCCTGGATCTTTTTTTGATCCAGGTCGTCCAACTGTTTTATGCTGACCCGGAACACGCCTTTATAAGAACTCATCCAGAGATTTTTTTGATCATCTTCCAGGATACTGAAAATATAGTTATTGGGTAACCCGGAATCGGTTGTATATAGGGAGAGAACTCCATTTGAAAACCGTCCCAGGCCGCCGCCGTTGATACCGATCCACAGGTTGCCACTGCGGTCGGAATAAAGGCATTGGATATCATAGACCTGTTGTTCGGGCCTGTTGTTGGAAGTTAAAACTTTTTCCAGGTGGTCCCCTTTCAATTGCATTAGTCCCCGCGGCGTACCCACCCACAGGGTAAAAGCAGGGGCCTTTTCGTCGATTTCGATGGCCTGGATACGTACGGGAAGGTTGGTCTTATCGTTTCCCGGTGTGCAAAGGGTAAATTGTCCTTTTTCGAAGCGGTTTAGACCGTTTGAAGTACCGATCCAGATGTTCCCGGTTTTATCGCCCCGGATGGCGGTGATTTCATTGCTGGATAATCCTTCTCGCATGGTGTAGGTATTGGCGGCGCGGCCCTGTAAATCCCCCCCGGCAAATCGCGAGACGCCGCTTTCGCTGGCGCCGATCCAGAGGTTGTTTTCGTTGTCCTGGTAAAGGGCCGTAATCCCGGTGATTGGTAATACTTCCCCGGTCACTTTATTATCTTTTATTTTAACCAGCCCTTTGCGCTCCATTCCCACCCACAAACCACCATCCCTGTCCTCCAATAAGACCCGGACCAGGTTTTGTGGCAGGCCGCTGCCGGTAGTAATTGAGGTAATCCTGGCGTGGGTTAACCGGGTCAGACCGCCGGTAAAGGTTCCCACCCACATATTGGCCTCGCGGTCTTCCAGCATTGCATAGATATAATCATCCCCAAGCCCATGGCTGAAAGGAAGACTTGAGAAAGTATTGCCATTGAACTGGAAAATCCCCTCTCCGTCGGTCCCGATCCAGAGAACGCCGCTGCTGTCCAGCAGGAGTGAGCGTACTGAATCCCTGGCCAGCGGATGGTTTGCCGGGACCGGTCGCCGGATCCTGCCTTTTTTCAAACATAAAAGTCCTGCCTGCGTACCGATCCAGAGACGCCCGGTCCGGTCTTTACACAGGGCGGTGACCCCACTGTCAATGGGTTCCCCTTCGGGTTTATAAGGTTGGTATTTCCCATTATTTATAAAGTAGAGCCCGTTGTCATCCGTTCCGATCCAGGGGCTACCCTTGTCGCTTGTGTTCGTACCGGAAATGGCCGTGATGGAGTTTCCCCAAATGTCTTCGCCGGTCGACAAAACCTCGAATTTGTCTTTTCCCGGGGGCAGCCGGTTCAAACCGTTGGCCGTACCGATCCATAGATTTCCTTCGCGGTCGCCGTAAAGAACCCGGACAAAGTCATTAGACAACCCTTCTTTGGTAGTATAAGACGTCCATTGAAGATTTTTCATAAGACTCAAACCGCCGCCGTCCGTACCTACCCATAGACCGCCGCTGCCGTCTTCATATAGGGCCGTGATCCTATCGCTTTTTAAATAAGGGGTATCCCACCGGGTGTAAACACGGAAAGCAACTCCATCAAACCTCACCAAACCCGACTGGGTTCCAAACCAGATATACCCGGATTTATCCTGGACAAGACATAAGATGGAATTCTGGGGCAAACCTTCTTCCGTGGTCCAGGTCTCAAGAGTGTAAGATGCCAACGGCGCCGGGATCAAAATAAATAAGATACTAATAAAAAAAATGAAAGGGCGAACACAGGGGTTCGTCCCTACAGAAATCCTTGTCCCACACCGCGGGGTTTCGCATATCGTGCGTTGTGCTGGGGATTTATTTTGCATGTACTTCTTTTTGTCGCTGCTTCTTCCGGGCTGCGTTTTATTGTCCGATGAGTTCTTCCACGAGGTCCAATATTTTTTTCAGGTCAAAAGGTTTGCTCAGGGTACGGTGAGCGCCAATGGTTTTTGCGACGCTCAAATATCCTTCCGCGCTGGCACGACCACCGCCGGAAATGGCAATAATTTTCATATCCGGGAAATCTTGCCGAAGCTCCCGGATAGTTTCGATACCTTCTTTCTCAGGCATTATAAGGTCGGTGATTACCAGGTTCACAGGGTTTTCCCGCTGGATATTCAAACCAATCTTGCCATTGGCGGCTTCCGCCACTTCATATCCGGCGCGTTCCAACGCCTGATGCATCATTTCACGCATCTGCCAATCGTCATCTATTACTAATATGCGTTTCATTTTTGATTCCTCATATTCTGAATAAAATATTTATGAATAAGTAATTACTAT
>JAUPLE010000244.1 GCA_030837085.1 Acidobacteriota bacterium
ACTACAAATCGGGGGGCTCTTTTCGAGAAAGCCTGAAGTGTTTCCTTTTTTTTCCCCTTTACGTGACGACATATATATCGTATAATAATGGAATTGGAGGTTTAACTTTAGAATGGATAAAGAAATGACCAAAGATATCGCACCACTGGTACTACAGAACGGCATCATCGTGGCAGGCCACCCCAGGAGCGGGACCTCGCTCTCATGCAGGTTGTTGGACACTGCCGGCGTTCATTTCCCTTCAGACCTGGGGGCGGATAACTATAACAAAGATGGCTATTATGAACTGTCTTTTGCCAAGGAACTGGAAAAGAATTTAATCGAACACGCCATGACCAATGAAAATATCCTGGAGATGAACAAAATAGTTAAATTGTTAAATGAAACCAAAGGCCTTACCGGCTTGAAAATCGTTCATATCCCCGCCGTCTTTTTTTATAAGCACATTGCAAAAAATTTGCGAGTTATCTTCATATTCAGGAACCCGGCGGATGTGAAAGCCAGCATGCTGCGCCGGGGCATCTCCCAATTCAAATTGAGTTGGTTCGAAAATAACAATGCCCTGATAGCCGCCCATGAAAATATACCCAAAAGTATCGTGATCAGCTACGAAACCTTGATGTCCGGGAATCCCGGTATAAGAAAGGCCTTTAAAAAACTGGGCTTTAACGTCGATATGGGAGTCATCAACCAGGCGCATCGAACCCAGGAAAATAGCCGCATGATTATTACTCCGGACGAAAAACAGTTGTATAACTATTTGAAAAAACTTGAGAAACAAAGCTTGAAATAAGCAAAAAAGGAGAAAATATGGACCGATACAAACACGCGCATGAACATGATCACGGCGCCTTGAACGTCATTGATGACCAGGCAGAACATCTCTTCTCAAATTTGGTTTCCTTTCACATCAACCCGGAAGAGGCATGCATCGGATTCGGGATAAGGGATATCAAAGGTACAAACGACGTCGACATGCATACCTATATGCACCTGACTATCCCTCATTTCCTCAGGTTCGCAGAAACCGTTAATCAACAGGTAGCGATGTTGATTGATCGGGGCGTAATTTCCAGGGAACCGGAACAATAACAATGAACAGATTAAGCGAAGCGTTAAAACATGAACGTGAAAAAAGAAACATTTCCCTGGAGCATATTGCGGCCAAAACCAATATAACCTTGAATACACTCACCGCCCTTGAAAATGCTCAATTCGAAGAAATGCCCGGCGGCTTCTATTTCAAGAACTATATAAAATCCTATTTAAATGTCATTGATGCGGATGCCTCTGAGTTCCTGGAAACCCACCGGGAAGAAATAGCAGCCATCTGTAATAAAAGAGCCGAAACCTCCTCCAGCGACTATTGTACGAAGTTAAGATATTCACGATTTAAAAGTAAGAATATTTTACTTATATCCCTGATTACGGTTGTTTTATTGGGACTCCTTTTTTATATCTTCTACAAGAAAAAAGAAATGATTCTCAGCAGTTGGAGCGGCTGGAACAAAAAAGCCGCCGAGGTGTCAATACCGCAATCCGGCATCGATTTTATTGGCAGGCATTTCCAGGAGGATTCCAACCGTGATTACGCGCCCCTCAATGCCAACATTGAATTTACCGGACGCTGCTGGATCCAGGTAAACAGGGGCAAGGAAAAAATAATCGAACAAACCTTTCAAAAAGGAGAAAATCTGAAGGTTTCGGGGTACAGCTTAACGTTTCTTTTGGACAACCCCGCGGGCGTCCGGTTTCTCCTCAATGGGAAGGAATTAAACTATTTCCGGGGTTTAACGGAACCGGAAAAAATAACAATAACTCCGGTTACTATGAAAAAATTTACGGAATAATGATGAACATTTTATCTAAGAATCCATTGGTCAAGAAGATCGTCGATGGCGAGGCAGGCCAGGATTTAATCACTATGCTTCTTGACAGGCAACTGCCTTTTACAGAAGAAGAATACCTTGAGAGCCTGGTATTCCTGTTAAAAGATGAGGCGGTAAAAGATAAGGCGTTGGCCCGGTTAAAAGAGATACCGGAAAATGTCAGAACCGCTTATGTGGAGAAGTTGGAAGCCAATCACCGGGTGGCATATTATGTCATAATGGAAGCGCTGAGCAAAAAAAATCAGGCTATTATTGCCAGGGCTATTCGTAACCAGGCGCTGCCTTATGAATTTCTTTCAAAAATTGCAGCTCATGGCGATATTCACATGTTGGAAGCCCTGTTGGACAACCAGATCAAACTCATTGCCTATCCTGTAATCCTGGAGGAAATAGAAAAGAATGCCCAGGCCACCGCCTTTATCAAAGGGAAGATTAAAGAATTCCGGGAATTCTACCTGGCGGTGGAAGCGGAAGAAATCCCGGCAGAACAAGTCCTGGAAGAAGTAAAGGAAATCTTAATCCAAGAACAGGCGGAACAGGCAAAGCAGGCTGAACAGCAGGAAGCGGCAAAGGACGGGGCTGAAACTGGCGAGGACGAAGAAGGCAGTCTCCAGGAGTTGGATAAGGTGGAGCATAAAGCGTTGACAGTCCTCCAGGAAATCAATCGAATGACGATTTCCGAGCGTGTTAAGCTGGCGTTGGCCGGTTCTAAAACCCAACGTATGATATTGATCAAAGACGCTAATAAAATGGTATCAATGGCAGTATTGGAAAGCCCAAAAATCGGTATCGATGAAGTGCTGCTCCTGGCCAGGGATAGGAGCGTAGCCGGCGAAATAATCGCCAGGGTTGCCCAACGCCGTGATTGGACCAAAAACTACAATGTCGTTCTCGAATTGGTCCAGAATCCCAAGACCCCGATAAAAGATGCCTTGAGTTTTGTCAAACAACTTCATGTAAAGGATTTGCAATTGCTCAGCCGCGATAAAAACGTTAACGCTACGGTTAGACAACTTGCCCTGAATTATCATCGCGAGAAAAGCAGCGCTAAGCAATAAACACCAAGCAATAGTTAAAAGCTTTTGGAAGTCCGTACCGGCGGAACCTTTTCTCGAAACCATCACGGATGGACGGTTCCTGGTCGCCGAAGGCAATCGTTATTATTTCAATTCTTTCAATAGTTCAACGATAAAATCCCAAACTTTGCCGATAGAACCCACGTGGATTTTTTCATCCGGGCTGTGGGGGAACTTGAGGGTAGGTCCGATTGAGATCATATCCATACCCGGGTTTCTATCGCCGATGATCCCGCATTCCAGGCCGGCGTGGATTACTTCCACCACGGGTTTCTTATTGAACATTTTTTCATAGAGTTTCAAGCTGCGCGCCAGCAGTGGGGAGTCCATATTGGGCTGCCAGGGTGGATACCCTTCGCCGCTTTTGGCTTCGCCGCCGGCTAACCGGGCCGCGCTTTCAATCCGGTGACTCAATGCTTGCAGCTTTGTTACCACTGAACTTCTCTGGCTGGTCAGGATTTTGACCGCCTCATTTTCCACCTTAAGGTTGGCAAAGTTATTGGAGGTTTCCACCAGGCCGGGGATATCAGGGGACATGGATTCTACGCCGTGGGGGATAACCAGCATCAATTCGATTACTTTCTGGGTTTTGGCCGCGGTGATTACTTTAGCAAAATTTCCTTCGTTATTTTCCGAGATAGACACGGTCAAATCCGGGTCCGTGGCTTTGAATTCGCTGTTAAATACCTTGCTCCATTCGGCAATGGTATTTTTTGCTTTTTCAGCATCGTTGGCGGGTAAGAATACCATGGCGAATGAATCCCTGGGAATGGCGTTGTGGGCGCTTCCGCCTTTAACATCCACCAATCTTAAATCGATATCCTGTTTTTTTAATTGGTAAAGGCTTCGGCCCAGGATACGCAGGGCATTGGCTTTACCTTTACCGATATCGATACCCGAGTGGCCGCCTTTCATACCGCCGGCAGTCACTTTATATTGTTTATAACCGGCCGTGATGGCTTCGTATTCGATTGGATACGATAGGTTGGTGTTGACTCCGCCGGCGCAACCTACCGTGAACACCCCTTCATCTTCCGAATCCACGTTGATAAGGATTTTCCCATCGATAAAGCCGGGGGCCATGTTATTCGCCCCGGTCAAACCGGTCTCTTCATCTACCGTGAAAAGAAGTTCCAGGGGTGGATGAGCTATGTTTTTATCTGTTGCCAGTACCATGGCCATGGCAATCGCTATTCCATTATCTGCACCCAGCGTGGTCCTGTCTGCTTTTAGCCATTCCCCATCATATACGAATTTAATGGGATCTTTAGAAAAATCATGGGGAGAATCAGGCGTCTTCTCGCAGACCATGTCCATATGTCCCTGGATTACTACCACCGGGGATTTTTCATATCCCGGTGAACCGGGAGTTTTTATCACGATATTTCTTACTTTGTCCATCCTGGCTTCAAAATTGTGCTCTTTGGCCCAATTCATCAACCATTCGGCAATCTCTTTTTCATTCTTTGAACAGCGAGGAATTTTACTGATTTGTTCAAAGCATTCAAGAATTTCATTCGTCTTTGAATGTTCATTTTTCTTCATAATACACTCCTTTTTCTTTAGTGTTTAGGATAGATATTAAAAAATTTCGAAACAAAAGTCAAGCGATTTGACAAATTTCCTTTTTTTGGCTACTATGGTAATTCGAAAAATAAAAATAGGAATTGGATATGAAAAAAATAATCGATAAAGTCGTCGCGGAAATGAATCAGATCATCCTGGGAAAGGAACTGGAAATACGCCTGGTATTCACCTGCCTGTTAGCCAGGGGGCATTTATTAATTGAAGATATCCCGGGCGTGGGTAAAACCACCCTGGCTCAAGCGCTGGCCAAAATTTTGGGGCTGAGTTACAGCCGGGTTCAATGCACCAGCGACCTGCTGCCGGCCGATATCGTAGGAACGTCGATTTTCGAGGCCGAAGCGCAGGAGTTCCGGTTCCACGCCGGGCCGCTGTTCGATCAGATGGTACTGATCGACGAACTGAACCGCGCCACACCCCGCACCCAGAGCGCCCTACTGGAAGCCATGGAAGAACGCCAGGTCTCGGTGGACGGCATCTCCCACCCTTTGCCCGATCCTTTTTTTGTCATTGCTACCCAGAACCAGCGTTTCCATGTAGGAACTTTCCCCCTGCCGGAATCACAACTGGACCGGTTCTTAATGCGAATTAAGCTGGGCTACCCGGATTATAAATCGGAACGTTTACTCCTTAAGGGTGAGAACCGGCACGATATGGTGAAACGCCTGGGACCTGTAATATCAGCGGAAACCCTGAAAAACCTGCAGGAACAGGTCCCCAAAATTCACGTTTCGGATGCTATCCTGGACTATATCCAGGATATTATTGCCGGGAGCCGCAGTAATCCCCATCAATACCTGGGATTGTCGCCCAGGGCGGGGATTTCCCTGGTAAAGGCGTCGCAAGCCTGGACCATGTCCGAAGGAAGGGATATGGTGCTGCCCGAGGATGTGCAGTCTGTGGCGGGCGCTGTACTGGAACACCGTTTGGAACCTGAAAGCAGTAATGTCAAAAGCAGCGGTTACCAGGCGGTGGAACAATTGCTTCGAACGATTCCCTTAAACCAATGAAAATATACAAAATCCGTACCCGGCCGACTCGCTCCGGGTATATGTTGATGCTGGTGCTGTTGGCCATGTTGATTGCCTCTATCAATTACAGCAACAATATGGCTTATATTCTTACTTTCCTTCTTTTCAGTTTGATGTTGGTGGGAATGGTATTTGCCCGCAACAACCTGAAAGGATTGACTATTGCTAATGTCATGCCCCGTCCGGTGTTTGCCGGTGAGCGGCTGTGGATCGACTTTGAATTGCACAATCAATCCAAAGGCCGGCGTTTCGGCGTCTGGTTGGCATACCCGGGATTATCTAATTCTGAAGAACTTTCCGGTCCTTTTTCCACGGATGCTTGTTCCAATACCACGGTGGAATTATCTTTTACTACGAGCAAACGCGGCCGTTATATCCTTTCCTACATTGAATTGGTGACGGTTTACCCATTGGGGTTGTTCGTTGTGAAAGGGAAAATCGAGGTAGAAAAGGCCTACCTGGTTTACCCCCATCCCGATGGCTACCGTCCCTGGCCGGAACCGGAAGTGCTGGAGGTGGAACAATACAGCGGCGAGATTCATCACATGAAAGGCGGCGATGATTTCACCGGCGTCCGGCCTTACCGGCTGGGGGAGTCTATGCACCATGTCGATTGGAAAGCCGTGGCCCGGGGGCGTCCGCTTAGTATAAAAGAGTTTACCGGGGGCGGGTCCGCCTGCCTATATTTCGGCTGGGAACACCTGGAAGGAATGGGCGTTGAAGGCCGTCTCTCTCAATTGTGTAAATGGGTCCTGGAAGCAGATGAACAGGGAACGGAATTCGGTTTGAAACTACCTGGGGATACGATTAAGCCAGGGGCGGGTTCTACCCATACGCTGAAATGCCTGGAAGCCCTGGCCCTTTTTCAATTCCAACCAGGAAAGGGGAACCGATGAAACCTGTGAAACTAAAGATAAGTAAAACAACACCGGTGGTTCCACCGCTCATTCTTTCCAGGGGCGCCCTGGGCTGGTTGATTTTCGCTCTCTTATTGGCCATCAGTTATCATATTCCTCATACACCTATTTGGGCAGTAGCGGCGGTCCCCGTGATGTTAACCTGGCGCTACCGGTTGTTTGTGCGCAAACAACCCCTGCCCCCGCAAACAATCCGGGTAATCTTAGCCCTGGCAGCTTTCGGCGGCGTCATGGCCAGTTACCATTCCTACCTGGGAAGAGACCCGGGCATCACTGCCTTGATACTGCTCTCTACTTTGAAACTGTTCGAATTGAAATCCCAGCGGGATTTCATGTTTGCGATATTCTTAGCTTATTTCCTGGTATTTGGAAATTTCTTATATGACCAGACCATCCAGGCCCTGGCCTTCATGGTGGCGGCGGTGATATTGATTACTGCCACAGTGCTGCGGTTGAACCACGGCGAAAAAGAACCGGTTAAAATCTCGTTCCTGGTAAAATCCGGGTTCCGTTTTTTCCTCTATGCCATCCCGTTTATGGTGGTATTGTTTGCCTTTTTCCCCCGCAGTTCTGTTCCACTCTGGAATCTGCCTCACGATTCAGGCAAACGTGGCCAATCGGGATTCAATGATACCGTCTTCCCGGGACAGATCGCGGAACTGGCTGCCTCCAATCAAACCGTATTCCGTGTGGTCTTCCCGGACAATAATATGCCGGCTTTCAAAGATTTATATTTTCGCGGATTGGTATTATGGTTTACCAATGGCAAAGGGTGGTTCCAGGGGACTTTGTCTTTCCTTCCCGGACGTCGCCTGCCAATCCCGGAGGATAATATTATCCGGCAAGAGATTACCTTGGAACCCCAGTATGAGCATTGGCTTTTTGCATTGGATTTACCGGTGGATCAACCCAGGGGCAGCCAGCGTTTACCGGGTCGGATAATCCAGGCCTACTGGCCCGTCTCCGAAGTAATAACTTACGGGGTGGCATCTGTGCTGCACCCCAAAAACCCGGAACCGCGCAACGAAGTCCCCAGGTGGTGGCCGCTGCAGTTGCCGGAGAAATGGAATTCACCGATGCTGGAACTGGCCCGGTCATGGCGCGCCGCCGCGACTTCGGATGCCGAGGTAGTACAAGCCGCATTGGATTATTTTAAGCGGATGGGGTTCGAATACAGCCTTACGCCGGGCACGTTGGACCCACAGGCGCCGTTGGAGGATTTCCTTTTTAATAAGCGCAAGGGCTATTGCGAACATTATGCGGCAACCTTTACGTTACTGATGAGGGCGGCGGGTATTCCCAGCCGCATGGTGGTGGGTTTCCAGGGGGGGGAAGTCAACTCCGTGGGCGGTTACTTAGTCGTGCGTCAAGCGGATGCCCATGCCTGGTCGGAAGTGTGGCTGGAGGGTAAGGGTTGGCAGCGGGTAGACCCCACGGCCGTGGTCTCCCCGGAAAGGGTCGAATTCGGCGCGGAAATGAGCCGCACCCTTTCGGCTATGGGCCGCCTCCAGGGTGAAGATATCTCTGAAGCCATTCAACGCGCCATGAGGAAAGGTTTTTTTGAGAAAGTGAGCCGTTTTTTCAAGGATCATTGGGACAATATCAATATTAAATGGGAAGTCTGGATCATGAGTTATGACCGTTTCCGCCAGAGAGCTTTTTTAAGGGGCGTCGGCCTGGCGGATGTAGGGCGCTGGAGTTACATCGTGGTGTTACTTATAATTATCCCGGCGCTTTTTTTCCTGGTTTCTTTGCTGTTGAAACGGCAGACTACCGCTGCGGATCCGTTGGTAAAATTATACCGGCGGTTTTACAGTAAAACCGCTAAAATGGGAATCCGGCCGGCCCCCTGTGAAGGGCCCCAGGTTTTACAGCTTCGGGTCGTGGATGCGTTTCCACATAAAGCAGAGGAGATTCGCGAGATTATC
>JAUPLE010000245.1 GCA_030837085.1 Acidobacteriota bacterium
AAATAATAACATCCGACGCATGAAACGAAATAAAACAGCAGTTATCGGCCTGGGCAACCGGCTTCTTACCGACGAAGGGGCAGGACTCCACGCTGTCGAACTCCTCAGGGAAAAATTTGCGATTGATCTCCTGGATACTCTCGCGCCCCTTGAAGTCGACCTGGTGGAAGCCGGCACCCCAGGGATGAACCTTCTCCATCAATTGGATGAAAGAGAGAAGATCATCTTCATCGATGCCGGTAACTGCGGGATCGCCGCCGGACAGTACCGGCGGTTCCTGCCGGAGGATGCAGTAAGCCTTAAGCAAACGAAAAACTATTCCCTCCATGAATTCGACCTGATCCGGTTTCTTCAAATAGCAAAACAGATGGGTAAAACAACAAATATGGAAATTGCCATCTACTGTATCCAGGCCGCGGACATGTCTTTATCGGAGACCTTAAGTCCCGTGGTTCAGCAGAACCTGCCGAATTTGGTGCAGGATGTATATAACGAGATTAGGAGCGGTCATTAAAATGCATGAATTCGCCCTGGCCAATGATATCATCGAAACCGTCAGCGCCAGGGTTGCGCCTGATCTCAGTAAGGTCTCCGGTATCAATATCGATGTCGGGGCGTTTTCCGGCGTTGTGGCGGATTCCCTGGATTTCGGATTGAGAACCATCCTGGCGGATAAAAATTTCCCGGACGTTAAGATCAATATCACTGAAGTCCCCACCGTTGCCCGCTGTGAATGCGGTAATGATTATTCGTTGAAAGAGATTTTCGAGAGTTGTTCGGTATGTCATTCTTTCAATCGGAAGCTCATTTCAGGGATGGATGTCATCATCGAATCCGTGGAATTAGTGGAGGAATAAGCAGCCATGCATGAAGTCCATATCTCCGAAGAACGGAAAATGCTGGCCAGCATGGCCCATGATATCAAGGCCCCGCTGTCGTCCATAATCGATCTCCTGGACGTTATCAGCAAAGGTTACGTGGAGGATATCGACAAAATTAAAGAACTGGTGGACAGGGCTGTTCAAAAAGCAGAGACCCTGGTCCTCATGTTGGATGATATCCTCGATTACACGCTGCTGGAAGACAAGGCAATGATGAAACGGGAGATAGTAAATATCTTCGAAGTCGTTAATGAGTCTGTCAGCATGATGAAAACCTACGCCCGGGAGAGGAATATCTCAATAATCCTGCGCAAGGATTTAGGCAACGAAAAGAATATCAACGGTAACTATACGTTCTTGCTGCGCGTATTCAACAACTTAATCATGAATGCCATCAAGTACAATAAAGCGGACGGTGAAATTACCATTGATTATTCCGAAAATACAAAAGAAAATACCATTACCATCGCGGTCGCCGACACAGGGATCGGTATACCCGAAGATGAACAAGCGAAAATATTCAAGATTTTCGAAAGAGGCAGAAACGCCAGGCGAAATATCAACGGCAGCCTGGGGCTAGGTCTTTCCCTGGTAAAGCAAATCATCGAAGACCATGATGGTGAAATAAAGCTAACCAGCACTGTCAGTGTTGGAACAATAATTTATGTAACATTACCACTTATAATAGTGAAGGAGGAACAAAAATGAGTTATAAAATTTTGGTAGTTGATGATGATATCGACGTATTGGAATCACGGCGGATCGTGTTGGAACATAACAATTATGAAGTGGAGTCAGCATCCAATATCAAGGTAGCAAGAGAAATACTGGAAAAGATGAAAATCGACTTGATCCTGTTGGACGTGATGATGGAAAAAGATACGGATGGATTCACTTTTGCCCAGGAAATCAAGACAAATGACAAGTTCAAACACATTCCCATTATATTGGCTACCGCCGTTAACCAGAGAACCAAATTCAAATTCGATATAGAGACCGACGGCGACTTTTTACCGGTAGAAAAATTCATGGAAAAGCCCATTGATCCGGATGATTTGATTGTAGCCATCCGCGGTTTGTTAAAATAGTAATAAGTACTGAATTGAGCGCCGGGAATGGTAAAGAAGACAGTTGAAATTTCCGCCCGGGAACACAATGATTTGATCGCCGCGGAAAACCGGAAACATTTTTTTGACCACGGTATTTTCGCGGTGAACATCATTGGTTCTCCCGGCTGCGGGAAGACATCGATCCTGGAATATACGGTCAATCATTTTAATGAGACGTTTGCCGTTATCGTGGGCGATGTAAAAACAGCGTTGGATTCCGACCGCATTATCCATGCGGGGCACAGCAACGCTTACGCCATCGAAACCGGGGGAGGATGTCACCTGACAGCCCAGATGATCAAAGAAAAAGTCGGGCAAATGGAGACGGCTGCCATTGATTACCTTTTTATCGAGAATGTGGGCAACCTGGTGTGTCCTTCCACGTTCGACCTGGGGGAGCATTTAAAAATAGCGGTTTTGAGTATCCCGGAGGGGGATGAAAAGGTCCGCAAATACCCTGCGCTTTTTTTACGGGCGGCGGTGGTGCTCATTAATAAAGTCGATCTATTGGGGTTTATGGATTATGATATTGAGAGGGTAAAAGAGGATTGCCGGGCGCATAATTCCAAAGTGAAGATCTTTGAGACTTCCGTTAAAACCGGTCAGGGATTGGACGCCTTTTTTGACTATCTAAGGGAGCAGAGACGGTATTTTTAAATATTTTTGGTAAGACCATTAAGACCACGCCTTTTAGCCTGACCGTTTCTACAAGCTTATAAAAAGTTTACATATTAGAAGAAAGGAAATTTAAGCATTTAAAAGGAATGGCAGGGGATGTTAGACCATTATCCTGGATTTTTTTAATAACACCGGACTAACCGGATCATGAGATGTTATTATACCCTTTGATAGGGCTGTTTCCAATGAGGAGATATCAACTATCTGTGAATCTGCATAATTGATAACAGATTCGTGGTTTAAGAAACTGTGCTCGCCAGGAATAACGACGCAACTCTTATCAGATCCATATCTAGAAGTTGTGAAATTTACGATTAATCCCCGATTCGTGCTTTTTTCAGCAGCTATTAAGATATATAAATGTTTGGTCTGAAATAGCGGCGGCGTAGGGATAAGAAAAGTACTGCCTACCGGGATCATCAACTACCTGAAGATAACAGGGAATCGCAGTATTCAAGATTTGCAACTTCATCCTCAATAACGGCAATTTCCCTATCCGTTTTGCAAGCTGCTCTTAAAATGTCTTCTATTTGAATGGGGATAGAAGTTGTACCCGGATTCTCCCATTCCGGCAAAATTTTATGGCAGATGTCAACCATTTCCCATTGGTCATAATTTTTATATTTCTCATCGATCTCTTTTATGAGTTCAATCTCTCGTTTGCTCAGCTCAGTTTCACCCGGATTTTTTTTTAACGAGACGTTATACCTGGAGGGATTAGAAATATACCTGGGCCAGTACAGTTCTTGATTGGGAGGTTCCCCCGAGTTAATCCAATCCAGGACATTACTTAAGATGGGACCATTTTTCATGGAAAAATAGGAGTCCCCGGTTAAGGGCCTTTCCCAACGCGACAGCGCTTCGCGGTCTGCAAGATACATCAATTTAATCAACTTCATGTAGTTCATTTTCCCGCCGTTAAGTTTAAGAAACAGCGCTGCGTCTTGTGTGGTTTTGATTTCATTGAACTTAAAATGTATCATTCTTTATTCCTCATGTTTACGCATATTTATGATACCGTAAATCTGAGTAAAATTCAACCGTTCCCATTTTCACTTAATCTTTTCTAATTGCCGTTTCCCTGTTAGGGTCTTCTTAGGGGCAAAATCGTTAAATTAATACTATCCCCGTATTGAAAAGGGTGAGGCAATCTGGTATAATGCTTTCTTGATTCAATGCCGCTTATGGAAATTTCACCCTGGGAAACGCTAAAGAGGTCCTAATATTTTTTAGAAGGAGACCTTAAATTCAAACTACGGAAGTCCACTTAGACCCAACATAAATTGATTAATATCAACCATTAGTCAAATAAAAGCCCACCCATTTGAGAGGGAACAATGAACATATTTCTATATTTTTGTCCTGGGGCCGACCCGGCTATGCCCCATGCGGCGCTGCCTGCCCTGGCTGCCCGACTGCGGCAAGATGGAATCCACGATTACTCCCTGTACGATCTTAACGTAGAAGCGTTTCTATATTTCCTAAACGGTGAGAAAGTAACGCGCGCCAGGGAAATCGTTCAGCAGCAATTGAATAATGGGGAATTAACATCGGCCCACCCGCGGCAAGAAGTTGAAAAATTACTGGCCGCAAGCGCCGATTTACCCCAGCGTATAGAAGATTGCGCGGCAGGATTTCGCGCCCCGGAAATTTTTTATAGTCCCGATAAACTTTGGGCGATAAAGGCAGATGCGAAAGCCGCCTTTCGGCTGCTGTCCCTGCAATATGACCCAACCGGCCGTTTGCGTTTCGATAAATATTCGCTGTTTGAAGGTTTCTCCTATAACAGTTTCGAGGAAATCCGGGCCGCCCTGGAAGACCCCGCGGCAACGATGCTGGTAGAATTCTACCGAGAAAAAGTAATCCCCGATATAATCGCGAAAACGCCGGGACTGGTTGGCTTCTCCGTTCCTTATTTCCCGCAATTGCTTCCTGCTTTCCTGTTGGCCCGCGAGATTCGTAAAACCAGCCCCCATACCCATATTACCTACGGCGGCCCGGTGATTACCTGGGGTAAAGAAACACTGATGCGCCAGGCAGACCAATTTGCCTCACTAATCGATAGTTTCTGCATTGGCGAAGGGGAAGACTGTATCAGTGAATTGGCAAAAGCTTTGGAAATGAAACAAGACCTTTCCGTTGTTCCCAATTTGGTCTATTTCCAGCGGGGGAAACCGGCGGACGGTCCTCACCGAGTTAATGCTGTTGACCTGGGAAAATTAATGGCCCCGGATTATTCGGGGATGCCCATGGAAAAGTACCCGGCGCCCCGGCGCGTCATCTCACTGCCCCTTACCAAGGGATGTTATTACAACCGCTGCCGATTTTGCAATTATTCCTTCATTAAAATGACCACCTACCGGGAACGTCCGGCGGCTGCGGCGGTTAGGGATATCGAACATATTATTGCCCAGACCGGCGACCGGGTATTTAGCTTTGAAAGCGATGTTATCCGGCCCGGTTATTTGCTGGAATTCTCCCGGGAGTTGTTAAGGCAGGGAGTGGATATTAAGTGGCACGCTGTTATGCGCTTTGAAAAAGGAACCTCCCGTGATTTTTTTGACGTCCTTGCCCGCGCCGGCTGTGTGAGAATTTACTTCGGACTGGAATCGGCCAACCCGCGGATACTTCAAAAAATGGATAAGGGCGCTGCTGTAGAAATTATTCAAAAGACGCTTGAAGCGTGCAGCGGGGCCGGTATTGCCGCAGAAGTGGGCGCTTTCCTGGGTTATCCCGGCGAAACTGTATCCGAGGCCCGGGACACATTGAATTTCATTCGTTTGAACCGGTCTCATATCGACCGGGTGGATACGGGATTTTTTCGTTTGCTCAAAGGCGCCCCTGTCGTGGAAGACCTGGCGCGACAGGGTCTATGCCCTGACAAAACCGGGGCGGATTACTGGTATACCATAAATGTCCCCAACCCTACACTGGAAAATGACCGGCCAACTTTCGAAGGCATCCTCCAGGAACTGGAAAATTTATTCCCTGTACTGGGCGCCCTGGATATCCCCGAAGAAATTTTATATGCGGCCCGCTTCGGCAAAGCCATCATTAACCAGGTAGGGGAGATGTTCGAACGCTCAATGTCTCATCAAGAACATTGAAGGAACTAAAAATGGATAAACGAAACATTGAAGATATTATTGCATTGACCCCGGTACAGGAAGGCATGCTGTATCATTATTTAAGGGACCCAGGGCAGGATTTCTATTTCGAACAACTCAGCATAGCGGTCACCGGCCCCATTGATATTCAGTCGTTTAAAAAGGCCTGGAACTTTATCTCTGAAAATAACT
>JAUPLE010000246.1 GCA_030837085.1 Acidobacteriota bacterium
GTCCCCTACTTCCTCCCCCTTTGCGTCCTTTCCGGAGGCCGGGAAAGGATATAAAGCACCATTTGCGTCGTTTCCGGAGGTCGGGAAAGGATATAAAGCACCCTTTGCATCCTTTCCGGTGGTCGGGAAAGGATATAAAGCACCCTTTGCGTCCTTTCCGGTGGTCGGGAAAGGATATAAAGCACCCTTTACATCATTTCCGGTGGTCGGGAAGTGATAGATCGTGTGAGTTGTGTCCCTTCCGCGGGTCGAGATGTGACAAATCGTGTGAGTTATATCGCAATTTGGGGTCGGGAAGAGACAGGTAGTACATAACCTATCCTTTCTGGGGATTAGGAAGAGACAGATAGTATATATCCTATCCTTTCAAGGGATCGGGAAGAGACATATAGTATGCATTCTGTCCTTTCCAGGGATCGAGAAGAGACATATAGTATACATCCTGTCCTTTCTGGGGATCTGGAAGAGACATATAGTATGCATCTTGTCCTTTCTGGGGGTCGGGAAGTGATAGGAAGCACTCTTCCTATGGCATCCGGGGGTCGGGAAACAATAGGAGAGGATTAAGGGGCAGTCAAATTTTTTCCTCCCTATGATAAAATTTCTCTTCACGACCTTGACAAATTTTGCCCGTTACCCTAAAATGACGGCATGAAGGAAAAACCGGAAAATATAAACGACAAATCGTATCGAAAACCGGTACGAGTGTTTGAAAAATCAGGCGTAGTCAAACCTGAAATGTCCTATTATGTTCCCCTGGATAATGTGGTCAACTCCGATAATCAAGATATCCGCACCATGATCGACCTGGGCCGGTATTTTTCCATGTTTGCCCCGAGACAAAGCGGTAAAACAACATTTATAGAAGCAATCCGCGAAGATTTGCACAAAGATAAAACCTATGTGATCATCATATTGAGTTTCCAGAAGTATAAGGAACTGGACAAAAACCGGTTTTACTCATTGGTCGAAGAGGATATCTATGGGCAATTGATAACCAGGTTAGAAGAAGTCGCATGCGAAAAGACCGAAACCGTGAAGCGATTTTTAGAGCAGCATCATCTCGTGGATCATATCTCCTTCAGCAAGTTATTCGAGGAATTAAACCGGCTCATTCAATTCAAAAAGATCATCATTTTTATCGATGAATTCGACGGTATCCCGTTGATCGAATTGGGGAATTTCCTGGCTGCCTTAAGGGACCTGTATCAGAAATACAAGGGAATCAAACAAAAAGCCCTCTATTCCGTCGGCCTGGTGGGAATTCGAAATATAACCAAACTCGTTGTCGGAGGTGTGTCGCCGTTTAATATCGCAGACCATGTGGACTTACCGCCATTTTCATTAAATAACGTTCGCGACCTCTATTCCCAATATACGGCAGAGACCAACCAACCTTTTACCGAAGAAGCGGTTAAAATGGTTCACGAAGAAACCCGGGGGCAACCCTGGCTGGTCAACCGGCTGGGTGCAATCCTGACAGTGAATATTAAACCCGGCACAATAGAACCCATCGATGATAAAGATGTCGAAAAGGCCGTTCAAAGCCTGCTGAGAGAGAAAAATGATCACTTCGACAACCTTTTTGAGAAGGCGAAATTGTATAAAGAAACATTCGTCGAAATCGTTTTCGATAATGTCCAATACCTCGCTTACGATGAGGAACAATCATGGTTGGAGCAGTATGGATTGATAAAGGATGAAAATCGACATGCGGTAGTAGCCAATAATATATATAAATCCATATTTGTTAAAACCTTTTTCGAGGAAGTAAACGCTTATGAAGAAATTCCCCCGCAAAGATACGAATTGCCCGGGAACCGGCTGGATATGGAAAATATCCTCCTGGATTTCGACCAATACATTGCACAAATCGGCGTGCAAGCGTTTTATAAAGAAAAGAAACCCTACGAAAAAACCGGCCAATTCCTGCTGACGGCGTGGCTGTACCAGTTTGTCAGGGGAGGAGGGGGCGATCTGCGATACGAAGTGAAATCCGGGCTGGGGATCATGGATATTATGCTTACATATAAGGGATATAAATATATCATCGAGACAAAAGTCAATCGTCAATCCAATATAACCCGTACGTTAAACCAGGGGATCGCACAAGTAGCCGGGAAATACCTGGCCTCGGAATCCTATCATGAAGGTTACCTGGTGATCTTCGATACGAAAACCCAGGTTGGTGAAACATGCGAACCACGGGACTACCCGGTAGGGAATAAGAAAGTGGCCGGGTTCATCATTGCCATCGGGCGAAACGATTCCGAACGTACATAATCGCCTTTTATTAAGGAGGAAAAAGGGACACACAAGAAATCAACTTCTTGATTTTTATCTGCATTTGCATTATAATCACTCTTGAGAAAGAATAATGGATATAAATGAAATAGCCGCTCGATATGATGATTATAAAAGAAACTTTTATAAAATTTGTACCGTTGATTTTGCTGCCAATTATCTACGCATCGGTCAGGAGTTAGTACAATGGCTCAAGTCCCTCATGAAATAATCCAGGCAATTCACCGATTGAAACGCCAACTGTTTCCGGGGATGGCTATCAAACGAATGTTTCTTTTCGGTTCTTATGCCAGGGGAAATTTTTCAGATTACAGCGATATCGATGTATGTATCATTGCCGACGATATCCAGAATAATTTTTCCTCGATGCTGAACATTGCCCCCATTGCTGTAAACATTGATCCCAGGATTGAGACTGTTGTTTTCTCTTCACATGAATATGTGGACGAACCTTCTTATGGTCTCCTGGGTGAAATTAAGCGCACGGGTATCGAAATCTAAATAAATATTGGAACCATTTCATCTCCATAGATTAAAAGTTAATCTCCAGGGATGAAAAGTTAGTTTCCATAGATTAAAGTTTAATCTCCGGAAATGACCACCTTCATCTCCAGAGATGAAAAGTTAATCTCCATAGATTAAAAGTTAGTCTCCAGGGATGAAAAGTTAGTCTCCATAGATTACAGTTTAATCTCCGGAAATGACCACCTTCATCCCCAGAGATGAAAAGTTAATCTCCAGGGATGAAAAATTAATCTCCATAGATTAAAGTTTAATCTCCGGAGATGCCCCCTTATGCCCTGGAGATGAAATTTGTATTTAAAAAGGATGGGAAAAATAAGCCGCCGGGGAAATAAAACGGGACAAGCGGAATTTCCCCCCCCGTAGGGGCGGACCTGTGTGTCCGCCCGTTTTATGATAAAGGGATACAGGGATACAGGGGGCCTTGAAAAATATTCCCGGGTATGCTATGGTAACACCTTATAAGGAGGTCCCATGAGCAGGACATTTTTTAAAACAACCATCTTTGCATTTGTCTTTTTATCCCTGTTATTCAATCTCCAGGCCGAATTCCACGTGAAAACCGTGGACTTCTTAAAGCAATACGGACTGGACGTCAACGGCGCCGGCCCCATGCTGGTTAAAACCGATATACCCCGAAACCGGATCATCCTGGTCAATACCAACACCTCTTCCATTTCCATCATCGACTCCAAACAAAATAATTACCCGGTGGTCAATATCCCGGTTAAAAGCCGCGTACTGCAATACCTGAAAATGGAAGCCTTTGCCATCGATAACCGCACCGGCAATATTTACATCATCGGCAACAAAAGCCTGCACATCGTGCTCCCGGATCAAAAGAAAGCGGTCTCCGTCGATACCGGCGAACAATACGAAATGGTGGCCGTCAACGAGAAAAACGGCGACGCTTTCCTGGTGGGCAGGGAAAGTAAAGCCCTTTTAATGATTGCTTTCGAAACTCAGAAAGTAACCCGCATCCCCTGGGTGGATACGGTGGAAAAAATGGCCAACCTGAACCAGACGCCCCCACCCCCGATCCGCAAAGTGATTTGCGACTCCTCACTGCAAGAAGTGGCAGCCGTGGACGGTTACACTTCGACATTGTATTTGTTTTCCGCGAAAACAGGTAAATTATTAAAGAAGAGACCGCTCCCGGTCAAAGGCGGCGCCCGCTGGCATTTGGCCGGTTATAACGAAAACACACATAATCTCTATATGGTCATCGAGACGAATAAACGGGTGGTACAGGAAGCAGTGAAAATCGATATCGCCAAAAACAAAGATATCGTTGTCTCACTCCCGGGCCTTACCGAAGGCGTGGGCGTTAATTACAACCCGAAACGGGAAGAGGTCTATGTTCCCTACGATAACCACCCGTCCGTACACGTGGTGGATTTCAAAAATAACGGCGCCGTCTCTGAGATCAAAATCCCGACCTACGGCAACGACGCCTCGGCCATCGATGAGGCCGGCAATATTCTCTACGTTTCCTGCTGGGGCTACGGCGAGATCGAAGTCATCAACCTGGAAACCCGGACCCTGACCAAACGCATCCGCGATGTGGGCATTATTCCCCATATGTTCAACATGACCTTTAATCCCCACACGGGTCGTTTAATCATTCCCATCGGCGCTTCGGCGGTGAACGGTTCCTTTGGCTCGGCATTGACGGTACTGGACCCGGCAAGTGAAAAGATGCAAAAAATATATACCGGCTGGGCCCCGGTGACGCTGGCTGAAATGAAAACCAAA
>JAUPLE010000247.1 GCA_030837085.1 Acidobacteriota bacterium
TACCCGATGGTGGGTTTCTTTTTATAAGCTTCGAACTCTCCAAAATCAATGACCTGGGCTATGGATCCGATGGTAGTTTCCGTCGGCCCGTAATGATTCATTATTGTTATATGCGGCCATATCTCATGCGTTCTATTTATATCATACGGTTTGATCTGTTCTCCTCCCAACACGATCAACCTCAATTCCCTACAGTCCAGTCTGACGAATTCTTCGCTCGCCGAAATCACCGCAAAAAGCGATGGCGTCATTTTAAGAAAAGTGACCCGGTGAAGAACTATATAAGTGAGCAAATCCCCTGGAGACATATAACTCTCTTTGGGAATTATATGTAACTGACATCCACTTGAAATGGACGGATAGACAACGGTATACCCCAAATCAAAGCAATATGATGAAGTTAATACGGTTCGGTCTTGCTCGGTTAAACCGGCTGCTTTCTTAAACCAATAAACATAGTTAACCAGGTTCTTATTTTCGATGAGAACGCCTTTGGGTTTTCCCGTAGTGCCGGACGTGTAAATGACATAAGCTAAATTAGCAGCGCCAGGGGGGCTTTTTTGTAAAATCGCCCCCCTGGACCTCCTAAAAAACTTTTCATTTATCAAAATACTAGTTCCGCTATCTTTTAGCATATAATCGATACGCTCCTGCGGGAATTCCGGGTCTAATGGCAAATAAGCATTCCCGGTTTTCAATATAGCCAGGATTCCGACCATCATTTCAAGCGATGGCCCTACCATTAGTCCCACAACACCGTCCACCAGGACGCCTTTCTCGATTAATAACCCGGCCAGGTTGTCGGATTGCTCGTTTAATTGGCGGTAGGTTATGTTGACCTGTCTGACTGGTCTGACATGTCCGACATCTCCGAGAAGTCCGACATGGTCGGGCGTCCTTGACGCCTGTTCTTCGAATAATTGCGGGACCGTTTTATCCTGGGGGTAGTCTTGCTCCGTGACATTGAAATCATGCAGCAGTTGAGTTTTTTCTTCTTGCGATAATATCGTAAATGCACCGATCTTTGATTCGTCATTTTGGATAACCTGGTTAATTAATTGGGCGAAATGGCCGGCGATTTTTTGGACAAAATGACTGTCATAAACATTACCGTTATATTTGAAGATGACTTCCAACTGCTCCGCCGCATTGAAAATGATATTGAAATCATAATTGGTCTGACCGAATACTTCGACATTCGACAGGTTTAATGCTATTTCTTGTGGGGAATTATTTTGTTCAACCCCGTATCCTTCGATCAACCGAGTTGCCGGGTAATTCTCAAAGACAATAATATGATCCAGTAAATCCTGTTTTAGTGGGGTTGCGGATTGAGTTTCGACTAATGGATGGTAATGATGAAGCTCGGCAGCCACGGCTTTTTCCTGGACATTCCGAACCGCTTCATTAAACTTCATTGTTTGATCAAATTGTACTCGTACCGGGATGGTATTGATGAACAACCCGATCATGTTTTCCACGCCTGCCAACCCGGCCGGTCGGCCCGATACCACACCCCCGAATACGACATCTTCTTTGCCAGTATATTTACCCAATAAAATTGCCCATAATGTCTGCACCGTATTATTCAGAGTGACACGATTCCTGGCAGCGGTATTATTCAACTTTTTTGTGACGTCGCTGTCTAAAACCAGGGAAAACCGTTCATATCGATATCCTGTCTCGTATTTTTTTGTCTTGTATATCCTGGGGAGCCCTGTCTGCTCTTCAAAAAAGGCCAGGTATTCTTGCCAATATTTCTGCGATTCCTGTTTATCTTGTTTTTCAAGCCACTCGATGTATGTCCTATAGACTTTAACAACGGGTAAGCGGTACGGCCTATTTTCGATATGACTCTTATATATCTCTAAGAATTCATTATTTAGTATCCCGATGCACCAACCGTCCATTAAAATATGATGAGAACTCCAGATCAATTCATATTCCGCAATATCTGTCCTGAGGACCGATATTCGCGCCAGTACGTCTTTGGAAAGATCAAAGGCCCGTAATTTATCTTCTGCTTTAAAGTCTGAAACAAATGCTTCTATCTCCACATTCCCGGCAGTGTCCCGGATATCTTTATAATAAAAATCGCAGCGTCGGTCTTTTAATACGACCTGAACCGGGCGGGGGGAAATATCATGGATAAAGGCCGTCCGCAGTATATCATGCCGCTTGAACAGATCATTTAAACTCTTTTCTACCACGGCTATGTCCAATTCCCCATGCAGTCGGTAAGACATTTGTTCGAAATAGAGATTGACATGCGCCGATTCGTCGGCCAGGGTATGAAACAACATCCCTTCCTGCATGGGAGTTAGGGTGTAGAGGTCTTCCATACCTGGGTATTCTTTTGTTAACCGGTCGATTGTCTCTATGGATAATCCTTTGTAAATAAAATCGGCGGGAGTCGGTTCGCTATTTTCTCGTGCGCAGCAAAACGCGATAAGGCGCCTGAGTTCAACCTCGAAATTCCCGGCCAGGGCGGATATGGTTCCGGGCTTGAAATGGTTTTTATTATAAGTGATATTCAGGGTTAAGCGGTTATCAATAATCATCCCGGAAACGTCCAGTTCAAAATTGCGTTTATTTTTAGGACTGAGTTCATCGCCGGCGTATTCTTTTGCTATTTCAAAAAATGCATTTCGCTTTACATCCGCATCAAATTGCCCCAGGTAATTGAAACTGATTTGCGGGTTTAGTTTGAATTCCATACCCGACTTATTCTCTTTTTGGGTAAGATATTTTAATATTCCATATCCTATTCCTTTTCCCGGGACTTTTCTTAATATCTCTTTTATTTCCTTAACCTGGCGCCCGGTATCGTTGGCATAGGAAATATCCAATAAAACAGGGTATACCGAAGTAAACCATCCCACTGTCCGGCTGATATCGATATCTTCCGATATCACTTCCCTGCCATGGCCTTCCAGGGCGATTAATACTCGTTCCTGCCCGAAAGTCTTTTTTATGCCCAGTCCCAATGCAGTTAATAATATATCGTTAATTTCGGTTTTAAAAGCGGCGTTTGCCGCGGTCAGTAGCTGGGAGGTTTCCTCTTCTCCCAGTTTAAACGATTCTCTCCAGGTATCTTCGGCATAATTTCCCGTCGCCTCGTAATCCATCTTTATATCAGGCGCCGTTATTGTTTCCAATTGAGCCCAATAATCTTTTTCTTTTAAGAATTTTTTGCTGTCTGCGTATTCCCGCAGTATCTTCGACCATTGGGCAAAGGAATCCGATTTTAACGGTAAAACCGCTCCTGTACCTTGCTTATATAATGTTTTTATATCTTCAAACAATATGCGCCAGGATATACCGTCGATAACCAGGTGATGAATAACGATCAATAATCGGTCGCCGTCCTCCAAGTGAAACAGCCCCAGTTTCATCAGCGGTCCCTTTTCCAGATCGATACCGGTCTGTATTTGGTTTATTTTTACCTGGAGTTCCGTTAAACCATTCTCCCGGTTCCTTAAATCATATTCTTCAAGGGAAAGAGGATAGTTCACGCCGTGCCCGGTTTGAAGAATTCCTCCATTTTCGTCGCTTTGATATGTCATGCGCAGGGCGTCATGATGCTCCTGTATCCGAGTGAATATTTTTTTAACAGTCTCTTTGACGAACCCTTCTTTTGCATAAAACATGACTGCCTGGTTTGCATGGTGGGGCTCTAAATAATTCCCGGCAAAGAAATCTACCTGGATAGGGGTTAATGGAATTTTCCCGGCGACAGGGGATTGGTCCGGGATTCGTTTCAATTTTTTTATCTGGGGTGCTAACTCGGCTATTGTGGGGTATTTAAAGAGGTCTTTTATTTCCAATTTATACCCGGCGCTGTTCATCCTGGATATGACCTGGATCGCCCGGATCGAATCGCCTCCAAGGGTAAAGAAATCTTCCTTTACCCCGATATTATCCCTGTCCATAACTTTTTGCCATATTGCTGCGAGTTTTTTCTCGACATCGTCTGACGGGGGCACGTATTCGACATTTTCATTAAAGCTTATTTCCCCAGGGGTGGGTAAGGCATTGTAGTCAACTTTTCCCCCGGCAGTCAGTGGCATCTTTTCCAGCTTGATAAAATACAGAGGGACCATGTACCCGGGCAAATAGGCCGCTAAATACTCTTTTAATCGAGGGATTTGTATGTCTTTTTGTGAAATGATATATGCGCAGAGATAAGTATCGCCATTTTCATTGGTTTTTGCCGCAACCACTGCTTGCTCAATTTCATTATGACCGGCCAGTTTATTCTCTATTTCTTCCAACTCGATCCTGAATCCCCTTATTTTGACCTGGCGATCTATGCGACCCAGGTATTCGATATTCCCGTCCTCCAACCATCGCGCCAGGTCGCCTGTTTTATAAATAATATTGGTCCTATAGGACCTATTAGACTTAGAAAATTTCTCCGCAGTTAATTCCGGGTTGTTTAAATAGCCGCCGGCAACCCCATCTCCACCGACATACAGCTCCCCCACGACTCCAATAGGCGTCAAGCGATTACTTTTATCATATAGATAGGCAGTGCTATTGGTAATAGGCCGTCCAATGGGTATATTATGTTCGAATTCCTTTTCGATTAAATATGTGGTGGAAAAAGTAGTGTTCTCTGTTGGTCCATAACCATTTATAATCTTCAAATCCGGGAATTTACTTCTTACCCGGTTTATGCGCGCCGGCGACAACACATCTCCGCCCACCAATAAATAACTCAATGGTGCAAATAGTTCGATATTCTCCTGCATCAACTGATTGAACAACGGGGCGCTGAGCCAGAGAGTGTTAATCCGCTGACTCGCTAATACCACGGACAACCGGTGGGCATTCAAAATAACCTCTTTCCCTACCAATACCAATCGCCCACCATTTAGCAAACTGCCCCAAATTTCAAAAGTAGCGGCATCGAATACCGGCGCACCGGTCTGGAGAATCCTCGTCTCTTCCGCCAACGGAACGAAATCGGCATTTTTTACCAATCGCACCACATTGCGATGCGTTACTACAACTCCTTTGGGTTGCCCCGTCGAACCGGATGTATACATGATATATGCTAATTTTGAATGATGAATGATGAAGGATGAATGATGAAGGTGTGCCTGCGCCAGTGAACGTGAGCGTACATTTCTTAGTTTACAATTTACAATTAACAGTTGACAATTAACAATTATTTTCTTCCGGTATTCTTCCGTCCCTAATAAAGCCTTTGCATTACTATCCTCCAGCATATATTGGATGCGTTCCTGGGGGTAATCGACATCGATGGGCAAATAAGCGTTCCCAGCTTTCAATATAGCCAGTATCCCGGAAATCAAATCAATGGAACGCTCCATCATAATGCCTACAATATCGTCCGCCAGGACGCCTATGTCCTGCAATAAACAGGCCAGGTGGTCGGACTGCTCATTTAACTCACGGCAGGTCAAACCGATCATTCCGACCTGTCCGAAAGGTCCGACTTGTCCGATTAGCGCAATACGGTCGGGCATTTTTGCCACCTGTTCTTCAAACAATTGGTGGATGGTCTTATCCCGGGGGTAATCTACTTCGGTATTATTAAAATCATATAGCAACTGCTTTTCTTCTTGCTCTGACAAAAAATTTAATTGACCTATTTCCAATTCATCATTTGCGATTATCTGGTCAAGGATTTTTGTCATATGCCCGGGAATTCGTTCTACAAAATCACGTGAATATATATCTTCATTATATTGAAATAGGATCATAAGTTGTTCAGAACCGGAGGATATGACCTCAAAATCGTAATTGGTCTGTTCGAATATATCTACACCGGCTATTTTTAGCTTTAATTTAGCGATTTTATTCTCTTCGTTGCTATATCCCGCGATTCGTTCGGCAACCGGGTAATTCTCAAATGCAAAGATATGATCGATTAAATTTTGCTTTAATGGGCTTTGCGCCTGGATGTCAGCCAGGGGGTGATAATGATACGGCTCGCCGGCCACTGCTTCTTCCTGAACTTTTTCAAGCAAGGCATGGAATTTCATTGGCCCTACAAATCGGATGTGGACCGGGATGGTATTGATAAATAATCCGACCATGGATTCTACACCTTCCAATTCAAACGGCCGGCCGGATACTACGGAGCCGAATACCACGTCTTCCCGGCCGTTATATATCCCCAGGAGTATTGCCCAAATAACCTGGACCACTGTATTCATCGTCACATGACGGCCAGCAGCCAATTTATTCAGCAGGACTGTTTTTTCAGGGGTCAATACGAGCGAAACCTGCCTTTTCCCATGCCCGGGTTCATTTTCTTTCTGTTTTATTACAACTTTTTTAGGGATACCTGTCGGTTCTACAAATGATCCCAGGTGCTCCCGCCAATACGCCGCAGAGGCTTCTTTGTCTCGATTTTCAAGCCATTGAATATAGGCCCGGTATGGTTTTACCGCGGGTAAACGATAAGGCCGACCGGCCTCTAAACTTTCGTATATCTCGAAAAATTCGGAGTTCAGGATCCCGACACACCATCCATCCATTAATATATGGTGAAAACTCCAGGTAAACTCATACTCCGCCTTATCCACCCGGAGTATCGATACCCGCATCAACACGTCTTTACTTAAATCGAAGGAACGTTGTTTATCTTTTTCTTTAAATTTTTTGAGGCGCTTTTCAATTTCGTCCCCCGGGCCGGTTTCACTTATATCTTCGTAATAAAAATCGCATACGCGATCTTTCAATACTACCTGCACGGGACGCTCGGTATCTTTATAAACAAATGCGGTCCGTAATATGTCATGACGTTTAAACAATTCGTTTAAACTTTTCTCTACCCTGGCGATGTCCAACTCCCCTTCCAGCCGGTATGATGTCTGTTCGAAATATGAATATGACGCCCTGTCGTGTAAGGCATGGAACAGCATTCCTTCCTGCATGGACGTTAATGTATAGAGGTCTTCCATACCCGGGTATTCCTGTATTAGCCGGTCGATATTTTCGATGGATAATCCCTTGTAGGTAAAATCGGCCGGCGTCGGTTCACTTTTTTCTGCGGCGCGGCAAAAGGTGATTATATGGCTGAGTTCTGCCTGACAATGTGCGGCTAACGCTGCGATCACCCTTGATTGGATATGTTTTTCATGGTAAGAAAATGTCATGGTTAACCGGTTCCCGGCGGTCATCGCCGTGATATCCACTTCATATTCCCTTCGATTTCGTAAACTTTGCGAATGACCAGTCGATTCCATAGCTATTTTTCCAAACGATAGCTGCTGGATATCGGCATCGAATTGCCCCAGATAATTGAAACTGATTTGAGGATTTAACTTAAATTCGATTTCTTTCTTATGCTCTGCCCCCGTTAGATATTTTAATATTCCATAACCGATCCCTTTAGATGGTACTCCTCTTAAGATTTCTTTAATTACTTTTATCTGCCTACCGGTGTCATGGGCATAGGAGAAATTAAGCACTACCGGGTATACGGTGGTAAACCAACCGATTGTTCTATGGATGTCCATATTTTCCAGTATCTCTTCCCTACCGTGACTTTCCATGGCGATTAATATCCGTTCTCCACCGAAAGTTTTATTTATTCCTAATCCCAACGCGGTTAATAATATATCATCAATTTCGGTTTTAAACGCCTCATTGACCGTGGTGGTTAAGTAAGCGGTCTCTTCCGGTTCCAGACTGATGGTTATATCCCGACTATCTTTTATTTCATTCTCTGCCGTAGTGGAATCCCCGGTTATGGGGAGTATGGTATTTTCTTCCAACCGAGCCCAATAGGATTTTTCTTTTAAGAATTTTTTACTGTCGGCATATTCCTTCAGCTTTTTGGACCAGGTGGCAAAGGAATCCGATTTTAAAGGTAAGTCCGCTTTTTCTCCCCGTTTAAAGTGTTCGTATAATGTTTCGATATCTTCAAACAGGATACGCCAGGAAACGCCGTCGATTACCAGGTGGTGTACGGCGATTAATAGTCGGTCGCCGTCGTCCAGGTGAAACAAACCCAATTTCATCAGCGGACCTTTTTCGAGATTGATCCCGGCCTGGATTTGGTTTATTTTTACCTGGAGTTCCGTCAAACTATTGTCCCGATTCCTTAAGTCATATTCGTCCAGTGACAGGGGGTAATCGACGCCATGACTAGTTTGAATTATTTCTCCCTTTTCGGAGTCAGCTTGAAATGTCATGCGCAGGGCGTCATGGTGCTCCTGTAACCTGGAAAATACATAGTTTATGGCTTCTTTGTCGAATCCCTCATGGTTGTGGAACATCACTGCCTGGTTATAATGATGGGCATCGACGGGGAGGTTGTTAAAGAATTTTTTTTGAATGGGAGTTAAGGGGATTATGCCGACGACAGGGGATTGGACCGGGATACGTTCCTGTTTTTTTACATGGGGTGCTAACCCGGATATGACCGGGTATTTGAAAAGGTCTTTCATTTGCAGTTTATAACCTGCGTTGTTGAGGCGCGCGATGACCTGGATGGCCTTAATGGAATCCCCGCCGGCCAGGAAAAAATTCTCATTGATCCCAATATGATGGCGGCCCAATACTTTTTCCCAGGTTTCTACCATTATTTTCTCCACCACACTACTCGGGGGGATATAAAGGACGTCGTCTTTCAAACTTATATCTGCGCTGCCCAAGGGGTTGGGTAAGGCCTTGCGATTTATTTTCCCGCCAGGTGTTAAAGGTATTTCCGGCATTTGGATAAAATAGGAAGGGATCAAGGCTGGCGGGAGCTCGCCGGATAAGAACTCTCTCAGTGCGGATATACTGAACGACGTTTCGCCGGTTTGCTGCCGGGTAACAATATAGGCGCATAAGAACTTATCGTTTTCACCCTCTCCTTTGACTTCCACCACCGCTTCTTTTACGTATTTATGTTTCAATAGTTTGCTCTCGATTTCAGCCGGTTCTATCCGTACTCCCCGTATTTTGACCTGGAAATCGATCCTACCGAAAAAATCAATTCTTTCTAGTTCCGACCATCTGCCGAGGTCGCCGGTTCGGTACATTGTTTCATGATGGGCAAAGGGAATTTTTTCAAATACGGCCCGGGTTTTTTCGATATTATTTAAGTAACCCAGGCCGACGCCGACACCGGCTATATATATCTCACCCGGCAGGTTGTTGGGTACAAGTTTTTTATACCGGTCCATGACATAGACTTGGACATTGGCGATAGGTTTCCCAATAGGAATTTTATCGCCTTCATCCCCGGTTACTTGATGGTAAATACAACCGATGGTGGTCTCGGTGGGACCGTATAAATTGGTAATGCGGACCTGGGGAAATACGTTCATGAACTTATAAACCGCGGAGGGGATGATTTCTTCGCCGCCCATGATAATATGTTTCAGGGATATAAGTTTTTCCTGCCAGTGTGGGTTGGCCGTCATGTTATCGACGACGATGCTAAAAACCGAGGGTACAAAATCGACAAGGGTTATTCCGTGCTTTTCAATGAGGTGAGTCAGATGGTCGGCCCTCATGATGAAATCCGGCGGGAGAATAATGGTTCTACCGCCATTGATAAGGGGCCAGAAGAACTGCCATACCACGCTGTCATAAATATAACGAGTGGTCTGCAGCACCACCTTTGACGACGTTGCGCCAAAATAATCATTCATCCAGTACAGGCGGTTGGTCACCCCCCGATGGGGAACAATGACTCCTTTGGGATTGCCGGTGGAACCCGATGTGTACATAACATATATGGGTGTATTTTTATCGACGGTTACTTGTGGGTTCTTATGCCCCGCCGGTATTTTATCCAGGTCAATTATTAAGATTTCCCGGTTCCACTCGTTTTCCAGCCCGGCATTGTCGAAGCTGGCTAGGATAAAGACCTGGTCCAGGTCGTTTAAGACAACTTTTATACGCTCGCCTGGCCAGCGCACATCTACCGGCACGAAAGCCGCGCCGGTTTTCATGATGGATAAAAATGAAATTAGTAATTCCAACGAATGATCGATGGCCACTGGAACATAAGAACCCGGGCCAATCCCTTTCGCCGTCAGTTGTTGCGCCAATCCATTGGCTTTTTCATTCAATTCCCTATAATTCAATGTTCTTCCTTCGAATACAGCGGCGATTTCGTCGGGGGTTTTTTCTACCTGGTCCTCAATCATTTTTATAACGACCGTATCCATTGCATATTTTACCGCGGTATCATTTAAATGGATTAGTATTTCATTTTTCTCCGCTTCGCTTATGATTTCGATGTCTTGCAGCCGCTGGCCGGGATCGGCCAGTACGGATGCGATGATTTGTTTTAAATAGGTTACATACTTTTCAATGGTAGTTTTCTTAAATAATTTGGTACAGTATCCGAGGGTAAAAGATAAATGATTGCCAATTTCCATGCCGTCCAGGCTTAGATCGAATTTAGCGGTATTATTTGTTGCCGGGAAGGGTTCCAGCAATAAACCGGGTAGGTCTGCATGAGTTGTGGCCTGGTTCTGGAGAGTAAACATGACATCGAAAAGGGGGCTGCGGCTGGAATCTCGATGGGTATATACTTGTTCGACGATATCTTCAAAGGGGTAGTCCTGGTTTTCAAAAGCTTCCAGGGTCCACTGCCGGACTTCCTTTAAAAATTCGAGGAAGTCTTTTTCTTCTGTTGGGTAATTTCTCAGCGCCAGGGTATTGATAAACATGCCGACAATCTTCTCTAAATCAGCATGCCGACGTCCGGCCACAGGAACCCCCACGACGATATCTTGTTGACCGCTGAGTTTGGCCAACAATATATTGAAAATGGCCAGCAGCATTATAAAGAGTGTGCTTCCAAGTCCTGATATTAATTGCTTTAGGGCCCCGGTTTGATCCCCGGGCAAAAGAAAATCGCAAGCGTCGCCTTCAAAACTTTGAAACGCGGGCCTGGGGTAATCGGCGGGTAAACTGAGGACGGGTATTTCTCCGCTGAACTGTTTTAACCAGTAGTTTTCTTTCTTTTTAATAGCTTCCTGTTGATGGTCGGTATTAAGCCATTCGGCGTAGTCTTTGTATTGAATCCGCGGTGGGGGCAGCGATACACCGGTGTAATACCCGACTAAATCGGTTGTTAATATGTTATGGGAAATGCCGTCGGAAATGATGTGATGCATATCTACCATTAGAATATAGTCATCCGCCTCGATTTCCAAGATACCCACTCTTAACAAAGGCGCTTTTGTTAAATCGAAGGGGCGGATAAAATCCCGTATCGCCGCCGTCGAACTTTCCCCTGCCGGCAGCCGGGAATATTCGCTGTCCCATTTAACTTTTTCATGGATTCTTTGAAAAGGAAAACCATCGATTGTGATGAATGATGTTCTTAAGCTTTCATGCCGCATTATTAGCCGTCGGAAAGCATTATTTAGCTTCTCTATGTCGATGGTTCCTTTTAATTGGAAAATATTGGGCATATTATAGCTTACATTCCCACGGTCCCCGGTTTCAGTTCCCATTTGTTGTAGGACATATAATCGTTTTTGGGCGGGAGACAGTCTATAGTATTCTTTTTTCTCTTGGGGTTCCAGCGATTCGAACCTGAGTTTTTTGTTGAGATTTTCTTTTAAAAATAGGATTATTTCTTCTTTATTTTTTTTTAATTCTTCGATTAGCGCAGAAGTTAATTTGTCTTCCGCCCCGGTCAACTTCAGGTTTCCTTCTAACAAACGAACGGATATCCCTAATTCTCGTAGTCGCGCTAATAGATTTGCTGCACTCATATGATGATCTCCCTGACAATATCTTGGCCTGATTCGCTTTTGCTTTCGGCGCTTTCTTGATTTACCCAGGCAATCGTTTTAATTAGACCGGCGATTCCTTTTACGGTTGGCGTACTGAATATTTCAACCAATGGAATAGCAATGTCGAATTCCTTATGTATTTTAGCCGTCATAATCGCTGCATTCAAAGAATGACCGCCTAAATCGAAAAAATTTGCTCCCGTACTTATTTTATCCACCGGCATGCCCAATATTTCCGACCAGGTTGCCGCTATTTTGGCTTCGATTTCGTCCGCGGGTTTCACCATTTCCATCCCTTGGCCCATATCGGGGAGTGGTAAGGCTTTGCGGTTTACTTTGCCGTTAACGGTAAGGGGAATAGTCTCTACCTGCATAAAAAAAGAAGGAATCATGTAATGGGGTAATGACCTGGAGAGAGTTTTCTTCAACACTGGGATATCGAGTTCGCCTATACAGGTTATATATACCGCCAGGATTTTATTTCCTTGTGGATCATCTCTATCCACTACCACGGCTTCTTTAACTGCGGCAATATTCACAAGTTGTTTTTCGATTTCCGCCAATTCGACGCGGTATCCCCTGATCTTGACCTGCTGATCAATCCGGCCCAGGAACTCGATATTGCCGTCAATTAACCACCTCGCCAGGTCGCCGGTTTTGTACAAAATATAGGTCTTATATGACCTATAGGACCTATTAAAATTAAATTTTTCAGCGGTTAATTCCGGTTGGTTTAAGTAACCCCTGGCCAACCCTACCCCGGAAATACAAATCTCCCCGCCAATACCAATGGGTTGCTGGTTTAGATGTTTTCCCAGTATATACACGCGGTGATTGGCAATAGGCGTGCCGATTAAAGGGGGTTGTTCTGTGCCAGGTTTGACCGGCGTTTCAAACCACGTGGTCCATACCGTATCTTCGGTTGGACCATATAAATTGTACAAACTGAAAGGGTATTTTTTTGCTGGGTAGGTAGTGAGCTTATCCCCGGCAGTCCATATTACCTGGAGCAAACACCCTTGAACCGGCCACGCTTCTTCCAATAACCGGGTTACCATTGCCGTTGGCTGGAATGATGCAGTGATCCTATACCGCATCAACCAGGTTTTTAACGCCGCCGGATCGATGCGGATTTCATCCGGGGTAATATGGAGCACTCCACCCCACGATAAACAAGGCCAAATTTCAAAAGCCATCGCATCGAAACCCTGGCTCGCAACCTGGCTGGCCCGCATGAATATACAGGTTTTAAATATTTCCCGATGAAACTGAACCAGGTTCACAAGCCCCCGGTGCTGAACCAAAACCCCTTTGGGCCTCCCGGTGGTGCCCGAGGTGTAGATGGTATAAGCCAAATTTGAAGGATTTAGAAGGTAAGAGGGTAAGAAGGTAATAGGGTAAGAAGAGATATTTAGGGATTTTGAGATTTCTTCTAAAAATACTTTCTCACCTTCCCACCTTCTCACCTTCTTACCTTCTTCATCGTTGGCGACAGCCAACAATTTAGCATTACTGTCTTTCAGCATATATTCGATTCTTTCTAGCGGGTACACCGGGTCAATAGGCAAATACGCGCCGCCGGCTTTTAAAATACCCAACATTCCAATGACTATTTCAATAGAACGTTCTATCATGATACCGACAATATTGTCCGCCAGGACGCCTTTTTCTATCAATAACCCGGCCAATCGGTCGGATTGATCATTCAATTGGCGGTACGTTAAGTTAACCTGTTTGACAGGTCCGACAAGTCCGATATGGTCTGGGGATCTATCTACTTGCTCTTCAAACACCTTGTGGATAGTCTTATCTTCCGGGTACTCCGCTTCCGTGTTATTAAAATCGAATAATACCCGTTTTTTTTCTTCTTCCGGCAGGATTTCAAACTCAGCTAACTTTTGGTATTTATCACGGGCCGCTTTTTCCAGGAGATTCCCCAGGTAAACGATAAACCGCTCCGCAGTTCCCGGTTTGAATAAAGAAGTCCTATACTCTAAAATAAACTGCAGATTGTTACCCCTTTCTATTGCCGATAACGTCAAATCAAACCGTGTCGTTGTGATATCATATTTAATAGACCTTGCTTTTAACCCCGAAATTTCGACATTCGAACTAAGATCGGACAAATTATGCAGTGTAAACATAACGTCAAATAGCGGGTTGCGGTTTGTATCCCTGGGGACTGCCAGGGCTTCCACCAGGGCCTCATACTGGTAATCCTGGTTATCGAACGCCGCAGCCAGGTTCTCTTTTATTTCACTTAAGAAATCTTTAAAAGTTTTCTCCCCCGCTGGAAAATTTCGCAGCACCAACGTATTAACAAACATCCCGATGATGCCTTCCAAATCGGCATGCCTTCGCCCGGCAGCGGGCGTTCCTATAACAATATCTTCCTGGTTGCAAAGCCGCGCTAAGAATACATAATATATGGCAATCAATACCATAAAAAGGGTGGTTTGCTCCTCTAACGCCAACGCATTCAATGCCGATGTATCGATTTCAAACTCCACACTGCTTCCCGCGAAATCCATTACGCCGGGCCTGGTATAATCCGTCGGGAGTACAAGCGCCGGGATTTCTCCATGGAACTGTTCTCTCCAAAAATTTTCCTGCTTTTGTATGCTCGTTTTATAGCCCGCACTGTGCTGCCACTCGGCAAAATCTTTGTACTGAAGTTTTAACGGCGGCAGTTCCATGCCATTATAAAGGACCATGAATTCTCTTATCAATATTTGCAGCGATATCCCATCGGATATGATATGATGCATATCCACCATGACAATATGTTTTCCCTCTTCTAGTTTTCGTAATCCTACCCTCAGTAACGGAGCTTTTAACAAATCAAAAGTCCGTGTTTGTCCGTGTTTGTCCGTGGCTAAATATTCGATTTGAAATTCTACATGATCATGAATCCTCTGCACCGCTTCTTGATCGATCACCCGGAAAGAGGTTCTTAGACTTTCATGCCGTTCTACCAGGCGGCGGAATGTCGCTGCAAATTTTTCCTTATCCAGGACGCCCAGCAACTCCACCATTGCCGGCATATTGTAAATAGTATTGTCTTCTACCATTTGCTGGAGTACGAACAACCGCTTCTGCGCCGATGTAAGCGGGTAATATTTCTTTTTTTCCACTGCGTCAAGCGCCTGGAAATCATCCCGAGCCAATTCCCTGATAAAGCCGGCAATATCGCGGATGGTGGGGTTCCGGAAGATATCCACCAACCCCACTTTTGCATTGAACTCCTTATGGATTGAGGCCATCATGGAGGCTGCTTTTAGCGAATGCCCCCCCACTTCGAAGAAGTTAACATCAATCCCGATCCGCTCTTTTGGGATTCCCAGCAGGTCAGCCCAAATTTCAGCCAGTTTTTGTTGCACCTCATTGGTTGGCGGCGTGATTTCATTTTCATCAGGGCCGGGCGATAGTGGTTCCGGGAGCCTGGCGCGGTCTACTTTGCCATTGGGCATCAAGGGCAAATGGTCCAGCATAATTATCCTGGGGACCATATACTGGGGTAATTTAGCGCCAATAACCCGGCGAATTTCCACTGCATCGGGCCCATCCGCCGAAACATACGCAGCCAGGTATTTTTGACGAGCATTATCCTCTTTGACAACCACCACGCACTCCCGTACTTTTTCAATGGACAGGATTTTACTTTCGATTTCACCGGGTTCCACGCGGAATCCACGGACTTTTACCAGGGCATCTTTCCTGCCTCTCAACTCGATATTGCCATCGGCAAGCCAACGCCCGATATCGCCGGAACGGTAAAGTTTGATCCCGGACAATTCCGGGCAACTGATCAATTTTCGAGCAGTTAACTCTTTATTGCCGATGTACCCTGCTATCTCTACTCGCCCAACCACGCACAACTCACCGTATACCCCCACGGGAACGGGATTGAAATTTTCATCCAGTATATATATCTCTATATTGTCAATGGGTTTTCCAGCCGGGGGAATCGGCGTCGCGTCGGCGTTGGATGCATCCAATGTATACGACGTCACCACGTGCATCTCGGTGGAACCGTAATGATTGTGAAGTTTTAAATGGGGATTCAAATTTAAGAAGCGTTTTAACCCGGCTGTGATCTTTAACTGCTCACCGGCGGTAATAATATGCTTGAGATTATGCTTGAAAGACCGGTTCCACCTACCTGATTCATTGAACAAAAAATTAAGATATGAAAATGGTAAAAATAGTATTTCGATTTGTTGCTGGCTTAGGAAATCCATTAAATAATCGATATCCTGTCTCTCGACATCGCCAATTAAATATAGTTCTCCCCCAGTGGTAAGGGTTCCCATAATCTCCTGGAAAGATACACAAAAATTGATGGAGGTGAATTGTAAACATTTCAATACGTCGTGGATCCCGGTTTTTTCTACCTGCCATTGAATCAAATTCGTCAGGCAATCGTGGGTTAACATGGCGCCGTTGGGAGTGCCTGTGGAACCCGAAGTGTAATTTACGTATAAAATATCGGTGGGCCGATTGACCAACGTTGGGTTTTCAGAGGATTCTTTTTCAATAGTATCCCATTGGGCACGGATATCCAGTGTTGCACCGGTATAATCTCCCAGCAATTCGGTCGCCTGTGTATCCACCACCAGTAATTTTGCCTGACTGTCAGTCAATATATGCAAAACGCGGTCCCTGGGGTAAGTAGGGTCTACTGCCAGGTAAGCGACCCCAGATTTTATCACCCCCAGTATTACGGCAATCATATCTATGGAACGGTCCATGGATATCCCAATGACATCGTTGGGTTTCGCCTCATGCACTGCTCTTAAATAATGGGCGATGCGGTTGGCTTTTTTATTTAAATCTCCATAGGTTATTCGATCTTCATGATGGATCACGGCAATTTTATGGTTCGCCTTTCGCACCTGGGCCTCGTAGAGTTCCCGCAGGGTGAGTGGGGAAAACTCATACCGGCTGTCGTTAAAACGGCGGGTCACGGTTTCATATTCTTCATCGGAAAGAATATCCAGGGCCGACACAGGAGCATCCGGGGCCTGGATGATGTGGTCCACCAATACCGTAAAATTAGCGGCCATACGTTCGATGGTGCTGCGCTCAAAGAGGTCACTGTTATATTCGAAACTGGTATATACGCCATTTTTACCCTCGTCCATGAAGACGATAAGGTCGAATTTACTCATGTTAAAATCCCTGCCGTGAGGATATGCGGATACTTCCACCCCCGACATGGCGCCGATCCCTTCCGCGGCATCGGTATTATCATGGGCAATCATTACATTGAATATGGGCGACCGGCTTAAGTCCCTATCTGCTTCCAATTGCTCTACCAACAAGTCGAAAGGAAAATCCTGGTACTCGTAACAAGCCAGGGCATCTTTTTTGACCCCGGGCAGCAATTGTGTAAAGGACAAGGTGGAGTTAACAGCGGACCGGTATA
>JAUPLE010000248.1 GCA_030837085.1 Acidobacteriota bacterium
CCTCCTATTTGTGTTAAATTATGTTTTCCGCAGTTAGAATTTTTAAAATAAAATGGAGTTACTTATGAATAAGACAATGTTTCGTGAATACGACATCAGAGGACGAGTCAGCGCCGATGAGTTGAATGAACAATCGGTAGAACTTATTGCTAAAGCCTATGGGACATTCATTCACCGGCAAAAGAACGCCGAATCGGCTGTAGTTGGCTATGACAGCAGGAAATGCTCGCCGGATTTCAGGGATGCCCTGGTTAAAGGCTTGAATGCCGTGGGTATCACCACTATTGATATCGGCATGGTCACCACACCGGTTTTTTATTTCAGTCAATATCTATTAGGTATCCCCAATGGCGTGATGATAACCGGCAGCCATAACCCGGATGGTTGGAGCGGATTTAAAATGGCCGATGGTTTCTCTTCGACATTATTAAGCGAAGATATCCAAACTATTTACCAATTGATTCAAAAAAATGATTTTGCTTCCGGGCAAGGTCGGGCGTTTCAATTTGATAATATCAAGGAATGCTATATATCCGCCCTAAAATGGCGCGTAAAACCGAAACGAAGGCTTCGCATCGTCATCGATGCCGGCAATGGAATCGCAGGAAAATACGCACCGCAGTTATTTCGAGCCGCGGGTTTTGATGTCATCGAACAATTTTGTGAGCTGGATCCCAGTTTCCCCCACCATTTCCCAAACCCCTCGGACCTTAAATCATTAGAAATGTTGAGGGAAAAGACCCTCGAAGTACAAGCGGATGTGGGTATGGCAATCGATGGCGACGGCGATCGCCTGGGAGTTATCGACGACAAAGGGAACATCATCCCTTCCGATAGATTACTCATGCTGCTGGCGCGGCAAATCTTGAAAGAGAAACCGGGCGCTAAGATCGTTTTCGATGTCAAATGTTCCCAGGCTTTAATCGAGGATATCAAGGCGCGAGGCGGCATACCCATCATGTGGATGACAGGCCATTCTTATATTAAACGAAAAATCAAAGAAGAAAATGCGGCCATCGGCGGCGAACACAGCGGCCATATCTTTATCGTGGATAATTTCTATGCCTTTGACGACGCGTTATTCTCAGGACTACGATTGGTTGAGTATTTATCCTACCAGTCCATCCCTTTATCGGAGATATTGAAACAAGGGAAACAATATTACAGTTCTCCCAATATCCAGGTTCCCTGTGCAGACGAAAAAAAATATCAAGTAATTGACGGTATAATCAAAGATTTCCAGGAAGAGCTGGGAAAAGAAAATGTGATTACTATTAATGGCGCCCGGGTCAATTTATCCAATGGTTGGGGGCTGGTGCGGGCGTCATCCAATATCCCTTCCCTGGTGGTCATGCTGGAAGCCGAGACAAAAGAGGATTATCTGGACATAAAGAGCATGTTGAGGGAAAAATTGGAAAAATACCCCGGCGTAAGTAAAAAATGGGAAAACGATATCGACCCTTTTTAAGTGCGATTGCATGTGAAACGAATGAAGAGTCGGGATAAAATAATTATTCATTGGGCTCAGCCATGCATTGAAAAAAATGATTTCCAATCGGTAAAGCATTGTTTCGACTCAAAATGGTTAGCTCAAGGCGAAAAAGTGAAGGAGTTTGAAAGCCGGGTGGCTGCCCTGGCAAATCGGAGATATTGTGTGGCAGTCAATTCGGGGAGTTCTGCTTTAATCGCTTTGTTAATAGCCTTAGGCATTTCAGATACCTCAGAAGTGATTGTCCCGGTCATGTCGTTTTTTGCTGTGCCCGCGGCGGTCACCAGGGTAGGGGCAGTCCCGGTTCTTGCCGATATCGACAACGCTGCCGGTATGATCACAGTGGAAACCGTCTCTCCCTGCTTTTCTGAGAAAACGAAGGCGGTAATCGCCATTGATTATTCCGGTTTTACCAATGATTGGCAAGACCTTGATAGGTTATGTAAGGATTCCGGGGTCCCTTTGATTATTGATGCCGCTTCTTCATTCCTTGCCGCCGCTAACGGTAAACCCGCCGGGTCATACGGCCATGCCGCAATTTTTAGTTTTCATGCGGCAAAACCAATAACCACCGGTGAAGGAGGGGCTATTGTAACCGATGATGAAGAATTGACAATGTTGCTCAAGAAAATACGTAATCACGGCGAAGTAGATGATTGTAAATATTATTATGATTATTTGGGAAGTAATTTCAGGATGACAGACATTGCTGCATCTATCGGGATATCACAGATAAACAAAAAAGACACTATATTAGATCACAGGCGCCGAATTATAGACTATTACCTTGAAAACCCTCTGCTGAGAGAGATAGCTCACCCGGCATATAAAAGCGCCGGTTTCATATCGAACGGTCTTACATTTACAATTTTACATCCGGCCCGCGACAAGATTAGAGAAGCTCTTTTAGAGGCCGGGATTGATACCCGCATTATGTGGCCGTACTGTGTTGATCAGCAGCCGGTTTACCGGCAATACCCGGTAAAAATAACCGGGGAACTTAATAACGCCCGGCAATTTTCACAGTCGAGCCTGTCATTGCCCGTGCATACGGGGATCGACCGGCAGCAAGTCGATCAAATTTGCGAAATCGTTCAAAAAACAATTTCCACAACTCCAGGGAGATAACCATGAAGCCCAATGAAAAAATACTCGTAGATATCCTGGATACAGCCTTAGAGGCAGCGGCATGCGCCGCCGATATCCTCCAGAGTAATTGGCAAAAACGCAAGCTCGGGGACAATGCCAATATTTCCTATCGCTCCAAAGACGATCTATCGCCGGTGACGGAACTGGACCTGGCGGCTGAAAAAATAATCCGGGAAATTATATTAAAACGTTTCCCCGATCATCGGATCGTCGGTGAAGAATTCGGGCAGGATACGCAAAATCAATCTCCATATATATGGATTATTGATCCCATCGATGGGACAAAAGGTTATATCCGTGGGCAGGGATATTTTGCCACCCAGGTGGCGGTCATGTATGAAGGAGAAGTAGTGGTAGGCGTCTCCAACGCCCCGGCTTTAAATGAAACACTGGCGGCATCAAAAAACGGCGGCGCTTTCCTTAATAAAAAACCAATCCAGGTCAGTAAAATAAACCAACTTCCAAAGGCATTTATCAGTCACGGGAATCTTAAATATTTCGACCAGCTAAAAAAACTTCCGCAGTTCTTCAAAGTACTTGAGAAAGCCTGGACTACCAGGGGATTCGGCGATTTTTTGGGGTATCATTTATTGGCTGACGGTAGAATCGATGCCATGTTGGAAGCGAGAGCGAAAATCTGGGATATCGCTGCTCTTTCCATCATTGTCAAAGAAGCCGGCGGGACCGTCTCCGATATTCACGGCCAGCCCTTATCCATGGAAACCACATCCATGATCGCTACCAACGGCCTCATCCATGATGAAATATTAGCTATTTTTAACGGGTGACGGTAAGCTTAAATGAACGGGAAAGAAAATAAAAATTATCCGCTGTATTGCCAGTTTTGCGGGAGTAATGAAGTGGAGAGGAATCTCGCTGAAGTTTCGTTTACATGTCGTCAATGTAAGCGAAAAGTGTTCCTCAATTCCAAACCCGCCGTATGTGCCGTCATCATTAAGGACAATAAGGTGCTTCTTGTGAGGTCCCATGGCCGGAAATCCTGGGATTTCCCCGGCGGGTTCCTGGTATATGGCGAACCCCCGGAAGAAGGTTTAAAAAGAGAGTTAAAGGAAGAATTGGCCGCTGAAATAAAAATCGAGGGACTGGTGGACGCAATAGTCGATGTTTACGGCAAATACCACGATTTCAGCTTTAATCTCTTCTACAAAGTAAGCCTGGTCTCCAGTGAAATCAGGCCTGCTTCCGAAATTGCCGAATACGGTTGGTTCGATATCGACCATTACCCGGCCATTGCTTTTAAAAGCACCGTTGACGTCCTTTCAGTCAGCGATCGTTATAAATGATGTGGTAGGAGGTTAAAATGTCTTCCCCTGTCCATGATTTAGCTAAAACGTTTTTTGGCTTTGGCGAAAATCCCGGTGTGATCAAAATCATACTTCCCAGCGTTTCACAAAAAAGAGGAGTGTCGTTGAGATGCGCCAATTATCCCCTCTTCGAATATGAGATTTCCCCGGACGATATGTTTTCCGCTATCCGGGTTTATTCCTTGCTTACCTCGATCTACGGCGAAATAGTGGAATTGTACAGCCACAATGAAATTATTATAAAACCCGGGTATAATCAAATCTTTGTTGGCGGCCCTCCCACCAACAGCTTCATTTATCATGCCCTTAAAAATGCACCCATCCATTTCGGTGAAAGTAATGTAAATCGTATCATCCATGGGAAAAAAGGGAGTTATGAGATCGGATTCTCAAGTCCTGATCCGGGTTCACGATGGATCACTGAAGATTATTCATTATTATCCAGGCGGAAGAAAAATCAGAATATCGAATTGATTATTTCCGGGCTTCGGGCTTATGGGCAGTTGGCAACGTATGAATTTTTGAACGAAGAAAAATTTTATTGTGATATCCAGGACCTTTTGGATTGCGAAGGATTCCAGGTGCTGGTTAAAATCACCGTTCAAGGGAAAGCGTGCGTCGAATGGAAGGTTATTGAAAAAGTAAAATGGGATAATAGTACTTTAGAGAATTCCATTATTCCAGGGAAAAGATTAAAAGGGGAATATGACGTCTTTCTTTCCTATAATAGTAAGGATGAAAAGCCGGTAAAAGAGATTGCCGAAAAATTAAAACAACGCGACATATTGCCCTGGTTGGATAAAGATGATCTGCTGCCTGGGATGGATTGGCAGGAGACACTGGAAAGGCAAATCAGGAAAATCAAATCAGCGATTGTTTTTTTTGGCAAGCATGGGGAAGGGCCCTGGCAGCATCAAGAAATCCAGGCGTTTGTCAGGGAACTTGTGAAACGGAAGTGCCCGGTTATTCCTGCGATTCTCCCGGATTGCGAGGGTGATCCCATATTGCCTTTATTCCTGGAGAGTAAAGTAAGAGTTGATTTCCGGGATAAAGATATTGATGCTATTGAGCAATTGCGGATGGGTATTTTGTCTGCGCCTGCTTCAATTAAAGAGTCGGTTTAAGAACTCCACCCCCTTCCTGCGAGAAAGCGAGAAAGCGAGAAATGGGGCAGTAAAGAAAACGCCCTCTTGTATGTATGGGCCGGAATGAATGAAAAGTAAAATTGCGGCGCATTGGCGCGCTGAGGTTTGGATAATTTCATTTTCAATGGGATTTCGGCGCCATTTTCTTTATTTCAGCCACTGAAAGTCCGGTATATTTCGCTATCGTTTCTATAGGCATTCCATCTTCCAACATCCTGGCGGCGGTTTCCTTTGCTTTTTTGAGCAGCCCTTTTGCAAAACCTTTTTCAAGTCCTTTTGCCAGTCCTTCTGCCAGTCCTTCTGCTTTTCCTTCTGCTTTTCCTTTTGCAAGCCCTTTTTTCGTGGCGCTTCTTACCATGTCTCTATCCCAACTCGCGACATATTCCATTTTATGTTCCTCCTCTGCTTCTTTCATGACTTCTTTTATTTGTTCCTTATAACCCTCCGGCAAACGGATGACCCAATCGAAAAAATTCATCATGAGATGGGTTGCTTCTTTCGAGTATCCGTGCGCATAACACTGCCTTATTAATTCCCTGGTGACTTCAAATTTCCTGGCGTTATCCGAGTTTTTTACTTCATGACTCTTCAATTGTGCATTTACTACCATAACCATCGGGTTCCTCGATGCATCAAGTTTCTTTCGCAGTTCCGGGTTTGTCCGGTAATCGAGTATCTTTACAATAGGGATTTTCATCCGCAGTTCAAATCCAAAAAGGTTGAACAGGTACTCGTCAGGTCTGTAGTTCTCGTTATCATCCGTTAATAAGGCAAGACTGATTACCGGGACTTTGGCATTTTTCTCTTTATTAAA